>JAIROC010000422.1 GCA_031257735.1 Bacteroidales bacterium
ATGTTAGTACATCCCCGTCAAAGGCTTTATTTATGGTGCGGGAAGGCATTCCCTGGTATGAACCCGATGTGCCAATTATCTTACCGGTGATTCGGACAGTGTCTTTACCCTCATAAAACCCCAGTTCGGCAGGACCCGTGCCCTCTTTGGGTAAAACATACCGGTAATACCTGTATATTCCGGTTTCATGTATGGGAATGTTACAATAATAAAAATCCGGATCTTTTTCAATCGTATACAGGAGTACCGCATCGGAAAAGTCTTCCCTGTTAGCGCCTTGAAACTGTCCGCCTACCATTTTCACATCCCAATTAGCCAGAAAAGGATGTTTCCGAATAAGCCTTAACGATTGTCTGCGTGTCGTATCGGCTTTCAGCCATCGAATTTTTGCCTGTGAAGTAAAGATGAAAGGCGTTCCGCAGGGAACGATGACACCATCTTTATAAGTTACAGGTAAATAGGAAATATTTTTCCCCATGTCGACAAACACTGCCGGATTTGTCATTTTTGCCCACTGTATAGGAACCCATGATTGATTGTCAAATACCGAAAGATATATAAAATCACATTTCGATACAGAGAAAAATTTCGAATTAATGACAATATCAGAAGCTGAAAATGTATGTGAGGATACATCACGTATAAACATATTACGGAAGACATATGGAAGATATTTTGACTTGGAAATATATGCAAGTGACTGTTTGTTGAGTGAGTATGTGTGCCTGAATGCCTTTGCCATCCGATGATCCGGCTTGTGAGGATCGCCGGGTTTGAGTTCCGCAGGAATAAAAGGAATGTATTTCTCATCGGTATTCCTGACAGAAACCCAGGAATGTCCCATATTTCGGAATGGCCACTGTGGGGTATAATCCCAACTAACGGGTATCCCGAAAGCACGCATCACAAAAATTCCATATTTCACACGTTCAGTACAGGGTCCGGTACGCACATGGTTTAGCATACTATAATTCCTGCTCGGTAACAAATCCGACAGTTTGTTGACCGAATCCCATTCCATGCCCATTGCTTCGAATATTCGGATACAGGCTGTCATTACGTCCACATTACTTGTACGCAGAGAATCATACAGGGTGCGATACTGTTCCAGTACAATGTCCCGCCAATTTTCCAGCGGTTCTGTACTGATACGATACGGTAAAATTTCTTCGCAAAAGACATCAAAAGGGACATTTTTTCCCCAAGGCATAGATGCCCACACCTCAAATGAGCGGTCAATGTTATTTATTAAGTAAGATGCCTTGATGTGCTGAAGATCGGAAAGTCGTTTTTGTTGCGATGTCAATCCATAAGCCATCACCATTGAATCGGATGTTTTCGAATCAATATAAAAATATTTTATCTTTAACTTTAACCATTCATCAAACATAGTCTGGTAATTTTCAATCGGACGATTTTCTTTCGAATATTTTTCTGACATATTTTCTATTAAAAAATGAGCAGTTTTTAATTTCAGGCTGTCTTTTGGTTGATTATAATGTTCTAATACTTTTTGTAATTCGGTATGATTCTGACCAGCCTGTTTGAGCGCTTGTATAATTCCTGGCGAATAGGATAAGTTTTGCCAGTAAAAATACCAATAGGTATAATATCCGATTCCGACTATTATAGTAATAAATAATATACCTACAACGCATTGTTTTTTTAAAATAGTCATTATGTTAGTTTAAATTTATAGTTGAACGGTTTATGTGCAATCCTGAAATTATGCAGTGCAGCGCAAGTGTGAAAGACATGGTTAACAAAGAGATTTTTTCTCAACCGGCATTCATCCTTAACGATACGGCGCTTAGCGCTACCGATTACATGCTCCACCCGTACTCTGCCCACAGCTATGTCCCGATTGAAGATTTTCTGTTCTTTAGTCAGTTCCTTGCCTTCAGGCTTCTTACAGGCTAAATCATATTCAGACAGATATTCGTTATGTGCCGATTCAAAACAGGGAAGCAACCGCTCAAAGGTCGCTATGTTAATGCCTGTCATCGCCCGAAAGCGAGACGGGTTCTTTTGCCATGTTTGGTGTTTCATCATGCAAATATCGCACATACGCACGCATAATACAAATTTAATTTGAAATAAGTACAAGTTTCAAATTAGTTTATATTAAAATGAGCAAACCTAATATTCAAACAATTTCCCAAGCTTGCCATACATCTATTAATGGCATAAAAGAGATTATCCCTGTAAAGATAATCCTCCGGATTCAGCCATTCCTTTTTCAACTTCCTCCACAACGTTTCTGCGATGTTCAGATGTGGAGAATATGGTGGAAGAAAGAAAATGTACAGTCCTCTTTTTTGCCAGTAGGGCATGCGCTCCTGAATGGCTTTTGCCTTGTGCACACGGGCATTATCCAACACCACAAACGTTTTCTTACTTGTCTGAAAAGAAAATGCTTCCATATATTCCAATATAAATTGAGCATCGATATTGCCTTCAGTGTTTTTCCACCTGCAAGAGTTTTGCCTGTTTATAAAACCAAAACAGTTGAGTTTATATGCTTTTTCCGGGAAGATGCAGACTTTCTCATCGGGAAACTGCCAGCCGTAAGGAACATATCCTTCACTGCACACATGGGGTTCATCTCCATAAAACAGGTCTGTTTCACCCTCTATACTCATTTGCTCAAGTTCTTTTAAGTTTCTCTACTTGAAGACTGTAATGTTCCTCAAGAGGCTCTCCTTTGGGACGGCGTCTTATCCGTTTATATCGTCCGCCAAGCTTTTTTAAAAAGCCTTGAAGGTACTGTCGCTAACACTTTTGCCACTTTTTGATTCCCATTCAGCCTTGGCTGTACGCATTCGTTGCCGGTTGGCTTTGACAGCTTCAAGAATACTCTCTTTGTCTGTTTCTCTGTTGAGAACCGGCTTACGACCCCGGCCGGGTTTGGTGTACAAGCCCGACAGTCCTTCCGATTTATATCGGGTGAGCCAACTGTTGACGCTTATGTGGCACATTCCCGTTATAGAACCCACTTCTTTTGAAGTGAGACCTTCCGATTTTAACAGGATACTCTGGCAGCGCATCCGAAAACTGTGGCTATGTCCATCTCTCAATCCTGCCTCTAACTCCTTGCGCTGCGATATGGTTAGAACAGGGGTATTCACTCGTCCCATAATGGGAGACAAAGATAATAATATAAACTAAATTATAATCAGTACTTAATGTCTAATTATTACAATATCATCTTTGAATAATAATGTAACCTATTGTATGCTCTGGTTCGTTTTTTTATTCTAACATCTTCACTTTATCTGCAACAGTTAGCCCATCCAATATTTCTATCTTAATACCATCAGAAATACCAGTTTTGATATATTTTCTTATGCTTGTTTTACCATCAATCAAATCAACAAATGTAGAATCATTGTTGAATATGATGTGTTTCTCATCTATACACAAAACGTTTTCCCGACTTTCTAAAATTAATTCAGCAGTTGCAGTATATCCCGATCGAACGTTGATGGAATCATTCTGAATACTAAATTTTGCGGCTATAAAATACTTCATTATTCCCTGTTCCATGATTCCTTTGGGATATATTTTTTCAATTGTCGCTTGTATTTTTTTATTCATCATGGCATTTAGTGAAAGTGTGATGGGCATACCCGTATGTAACTTGATTAAATCCATCTCATTCACTTTACCTTTAAACAGGAAATAATTCATTTGCGCTATAACAGCTAATGTCGTTCCTACGTTAAAATTGTTTCTTTCAATCACCGAAGCGCCTTCTTCCAATGGTAACTCAATCACTGTTCCGCTTATGGGAGCTTTTATTACATTGGAAATATCGGCTGTGTTCGAATAGCCAGCCACCAAAATAGTCATTTGATTTTGAGTAGATTGATAATGTTGTTTGGCTAAATCATATTGCTTTTGTGCCCTTTCAAAATCGGAAGGCGTTATTATTTTACTTTCAAATAATTGTAAATCTCGATTATATTCTTTTTCTGCATTCTCATATTCAATGAATGCCATTTTTAAGTTGCTTGTGGCATTTTCTATTTGTGTAGGACTTGGAATGAGTTTAATCTTGGCAATATCATCTTCGGCATGTATGTCTTTCCCAATATCAACATACAGTTTTTCTAATATACCTGATATTGATGATTTAACGTCAACCTCAATGCCCGGATATACATTTCCTGATATCAAAATTCTTTTTTCAATATCAGCAATAAAAGGACTTGTAGTTCTCTCCTTATCATGAACCGGAGTATCGTATTTTTCCATCCAAATGATTAACCCAACGACCATCAAAATAGCAACAATAACTAAAATAATATTCGATTTTTTATTCATACTGCATAGCTTCAACAGGTGTTATTTTAGCTGCTCTTTGGGCAGGGTATAAACCCGCCAAAATCCCAGATAAAATTAACAAAATTAACGAAGAAATTACTATCCACACATTAATGGATAAATGTGAAATCATGGCGGCATTTATAAATGCTGATAGAACATAATTGATTATTAAAATAAAACAATAGCCAATACCCAAACCGATCATTCCTGCAATAATAGTAATAACCATAGATTCGCACAGAAATGAAAATAAAATTTCCTTCTTTTTTGCTCCAATCGCTTTTCTGATGCCAATCTCTTTTGTTCGTTCTCTTACCATTACCAGCATGATATTGCATATCCCTACTATTCCGCTTAAAAGTAAACACACTCCTATAATCCATAAAAATATATCAATAGTAGAAAACAAATTATTGAATACTTTTACTTGATTTTCTTGATTGATTATATATAATGCACTTTGATCATTTTCTGAAAAATTATATTGTTTCGCGACATATTGTCTTACTTTTTTCTCCAGTTGAGTCATATCAGTTGATTCTTTCAACAGTAGGTTAATCCTGTTGAAAGAATGTCTGTTAAAGTAATTAATATAAGTAGTATATGGGCACAATATTATACTTTCATCTTCCTGTGACATCATTGATCCGCTTTCAAGTATCCCTATAACTCGGAAAAAGATATCATTAATATTCAAGTATTGCCCAATGGAGTTACCTTCCGGAAAAAAATGCTTAACGACTTGTTTTCCAACGACAATATGTTTTAGATTATTCAAGTCATCCAATGGATTCAACAAACGGCCGTCCTCTGCTTTGACTTTTTTAATAAAAAAATATTCGTTTGAAATACCCCGTACAAGGAATGTCCCGGCTTTTTCCTTGTGGGTAATAACAGCGTTTTCTAAATTGAGTACTGGTGAAATAGCTACAACATGATTATTAAATCGTGATGATAGCATTTTCATAAATGATTGATCAAATAATATGGTTTGTCCTTCGCCGCCTCCTTCTACTATTTGAGATGTTTGCCCACTGATAAGGAATAATGTTTTCTGCGCAAAAACATCAAAAATCGAATTAATTCCACTTCGAAATCCTTGGCCTATCCCTAAAAGAATCATTAATAAAAAGATTCCCCATGCAATTCCAAATCCTGCTAAAAAACTTCGTAATCTGTTTTGCAGTATTGAGATTATGGAATCTTCAATAATGGAGGTTATTTTCATAAGTAGTAAATCCGTTTACAACGTGATAAATAAACAAAATGTTTGTTTTTTACGCCCTTCCATACAATATGTATTGCAGATTTTCTCTGTAGCAAGAAGCGAAAATATAGATATGGCAACAAAATAGCGACTTATAATATGACAACAGTTTAGCTTTCTCTCTTTTTTCTACGAAACCTAAATAATACATTATATTTTACTTTCTATAGTGGATTTTTCAATATAAGGTTTAATATAAATAAGTAATCCCTTAGGAATTAAATCATTTCTGACTCCATCAACAAAATAAATTTTTTTGCAACGTTGAGAATGTTCTGTAGACATATAATCCCAATATCTCAGAGTCGCTTTATAGTTCTGTATACTCTCAGATATTTTTCCATTTTCTTCATAATATTGAGCTAATTTAAAGCAAGTCATATAATAAAATGGATCCATTAGCAAAGAATTATTATAACATCTAATCATATTATCAAAATCATTTTGCTTATTATATAAATAACCCAAATTGTACCAGGGACGACTTAAATTAGGAAGAGATTTTGTAACAGTAATGAGTATTTCCTTTGCTTTTTCTAAATTATTAGAGTAAATATACAATTTTGCTTTTATTGCTAAATCTATAGGGTCTTCACTTTCTTTAAGTTGCTCTGCCACTTCTTTTATTATTTTTTCTGCCATTTCCGGTTTATTTGCATTCATATCCTTCCAAAATTTAGAATCAAGTAAATCGGGAGACAAAGAAATCGCCTTAGAAAAATTTCTCATAGCTGTATGTTGATCCTCTAAATATTCACGCATTATTCCTGCACTAATATAATACGCACTTATTCCATTTTCAATTTTAATAGCCATGTCAATATGATATAAAGCAGCCACATAATTCTTACAAAAGAAATATAGCCATGCTAAATTGTGATGAAAATTACCATCATGGGGATTGCGTTTTAATGCCTTTTTATATAAATCTATACAGTAATTTATATTAAAGTCTGTAATTATGTGACTGTTCAGTGAATGAATATTGAAATTATCACTTTCATATTGCCTGACTATGTTTAATATTTTGCAAGAAGTATAATAAGAATTATCAGGGTTATTCGTTGATATTTTCTCAATTAAAGGCAACGAAATATTAAATTGTTTCTTATCAAATTCATTTTTGAACTTATAATAATATTTTTGATCCTGTAAGGTTCTATGGATATAAAAAGAGATAATAAGAATTGTAATTATCATTATAAATCCTGCATGCATTTTGATATTTATAGCAAACAAAGGTTTATTTGAAAACAAAATTACGCTTACTAATAGATATATTATTAATGTTTGAATAAGAATTCCATCACTGAAAAAGAAAGAAGAAAATGTAATTTCTCGTATTAAGAACGCAGTAACACAAAAAACACTAACAGTCAGAAAAATCTTTTCCAACAAAGATGTCTTTTTTATATTTGAAAAATAGAACGAAAAATAAACAAATGCAAAGAATAATATCAGATATACAACTATACCAATGATCCCTTTTTCTACCAATAACTGCAAATATGAATTGGATATTTTTCCTGTAAAATTAACGGTTCCTCTTTCTCCAAGAGAATTATAATTAAGAGCAAAATTATTTGTTCCTACACCATTGTATGGGCTATCTTTAAAGATTTGCAAACTTTTTTCCCATAATTGCATTCTTCCAACAGAACTTCTATTTTGCGACACAGATGAATGTAATAGGATAGTAGACTGAACTGGTTGCTTTAACATAATTCCACCTATAAAAGGAAGAATAAAAACCCAGGAAACATACTTAAAAATAACGATGAAAGAAAATCTCCTCCTGTTTATTATAAAGAAAATTATACTCGCAAAAAATAATACAGCCGCAGAAATATAAGCCCCTCTTGAAAAAGAGATTAATATATTGAATAATATAATATTAATTGTTAGGATTATGCCAGCAAAAAAATAATTACTTCTTATTAAAACGGTTATTCTTTTATCCCAATTTTGAGCCAAGAGAGAATTTTTGATTGTAATTATATAAATATAAAGGGATAAAGGGAATAATAACATCAGAAATAGATTCGACACCCATTCATTTGAATATATTCCGAAAGGCATAAAAAGATTGCGGAATTGTGTTAAATCAATAAATTCATAATAAGCTATTCGTAAATAATGAACAAGGAAAAATAATATTTCTAACAAATTAATGATCATGAAATAAAATGAGAAAAACACCAAAATAGCAAAAAGCATATTCCTCTTTATAAAATTTCTGGCAATAAAATACAATAATAAAATAATCAAAATCTTTATGAGAAACAGCATGCTATTTGGTCTATATTCAGATGAATAACAAGAGTATGTTTCATAGAAAACATACATCATCACTATTATATCTGAAATAGTAATTGTAATAGATTTTCTCCTCAATATTTTCCATCCTATAAGTAAGAATGTAAATAATGTTACTATAGATATGACTGAATTTATACTCCAAAATGCCCAACTAAGCATCAATAAAATGAGACCACTAAATAGTATATCTATATATTTGTTTCTCATAATATCAGTTTTGACTTTCATAAAAAGACCTGAATAAAACAGTAATTCAACTATGTTGCATTAAATCATATGAGGTGGTTGCTCTGAAAACATTGAATAAAGTAATTATTATCCATGAACTTATTACAATTATGGAGGCTTTCTTTTTGGTGATCTTCACAATATTCGCTACCCCATAAATAATAATAATAATGAACCAAACCTGAAAAACATTAATAACTGAAAAGAAATTATATAGAGGAACACCAATGCCATTTACGCTAAAGAAAGTACTTAAACTAATTGGATTAACATCAAACATACTAACGACACTCTCATATCCTTTAAAATAGAAAATGATGAGATTTACAACTTTTGATAAAATTACAATGGAATAAGATATAACCACCAAACAAAATAATTCCCCGAACTTTACTTTATATTTAAATAACAAGACACCTATATAAAGAAGGGAAGAAAAACACAAACTCCTAATAAGCAAACTAATTGGCTCACTTATTGTAGCAAGATATTTAATCTTTTTCTGCATAGAATTAATCATATCTATTTGTACGGAAGAAAAAGATTTCATTATCTCATGATTCTGTAATATTTGTTCGTTAATTGGAATCATAAGTATTGCAATACTTACAAGCAGTAAACTCAAAAAAATATAATCTAATCCCCAACTATTATTAACTGAAATTTCCTCGTATACATTTTGAGGATTGTATAATACTTTTAATGATTTCATAAATTGCCCTCCTATATTATTAAATAATTATATGATACTTTTGTATTAAAATCATATTCAATCTTTTGCGCAAATGAAAAATTTGATTTTTTGCATCTGTTCTCTGTCCGAAAAATTCACTACATTGGGAGAACCCCAATCATATTTTTTAAACATTTCATCGATTCGATAAATTACACTTTCTTTTATTGTATTTTGCTTATTTTTCACAATCTCTTGAGAGTTATAATCAAAAAATTCATCAAAGTCTATATATATAATAGCGACTATAGGTGCATTAATAAACCCTTTTAAATATTTTAGAGCCTGCTCCAAATGACTCTCTGCCGTAAACTTATCTATGACAAATAGAATTTTATCTGGAGAAAAAGAAAACACTAAGGACGTAAAAGTAATAAAGTCATTTTCAAAATTTTTATTCTGCATTCTGTATGGCGAGTCTGTACTCATTATGACATATTGCTTTTCTTCCTGATTATATGTTTCTACCAAAACTTTTATATATGTGGCAAGATTATTGAGACTGACTACATCCTTTTCCAGAAAATCAAAACCAAACAATACTGATAGAGGATTATTGGAGATTAAAGCAGTATCATGTTTTTGTTTTTCTATAAGATTTACCAGAAATAATTCAAGAGTTAGAATATCTGTATAAGCAAAATTAAGTAGTAGCAAGTTTAACTTCCGATTCATAAAAATATGATCATTATTCATATTTTCTATAAAAGAATTTATTGAAATTGAGTTATCGAAGAGATATTTGATTTTTTTATTGTTATAATTCTTTATAGGAAAAAGAGAATAAGTGTCTATATTTTCGTTTAACCATTCCGCTTTATCAAGTGTAACTTCTGGTATTTTACCTGTAATAAGAGCAATCCTTATTTTCTCTCGAATAGGCAGTTGTCTATCGAAACTTTCCGTAATTGGTATAATATCATCAAATTCAACACAACTAGTATATTCTTTTAATAAACGGCATTCTCTTGTTAATCCCCAAAAAAAAATTCTCATTCCTGATAATTTTTCGTTAATTTCACATCTATTTATAATAACAGGAGAAGTGTTTGCCTCAAAATCAAATCTTTTGTAATTTACATGTAGTAAATTTTCATTTAGAGGAACAGTCAATTCATTGAATTCTTCCAATGCATTAAGTCCTCTTAAAACATTTTCCTGTAAAAATTTCCCCAAAAGCCCAGTGATACGGGCTGTTGCAAAACTAGAATGATGAAACTTAACATTCTCAGGAGAAAATGGATTAATTCCATTTGTATAATATTGTATTTGGGAATTTTCTTTATATATAAATTGATCCGGTAATAACCGAGCGGTTCCCACTCCACAAACAGTTTGCATATAAGCTGGCAAAGAGAAAAATCCTGCATTGTTAGCAGCAGCTACAATTATACAGCCTTTCTTAAAAGCCTTATCACAAATCTCCCGGAATTCATAATAATAGTTCATATCAGTTATTGAAATACTGATATTAATGATATCCATATTATTCTCTATACACCAAGATATTGCTTTCAATAATTTTCTACTGCTTGTATGCATATTCTTATCAAATACTTTTAAATTATATATTTGTCCATCTTCTATAATTTCATTTATAAGATAAGCGCAAACCGTACCATGAAAAATATCATCATGATATGAATTAAAGTCACCTATATTTATTATCTCGCATTTTTTAAGATAGTTCGCATTTATGCCACTGTCTATTAATGCAATCTTTACTTTTTCCATGAAAAATATCGAATAAAACCTATTTAACATTTCCTCTTTAATAAACGTATTATATTCCCGAACTTAAATTGGTTGCTGAAATCCAAAATTACCTGTAGTAATACTTTCCCGGCAAAATGAGTCGTTACAATTACAGAAACAATTAGAATAAGTAATGAAATGAATATTTCGGTATATGGAATTCCAAAAGGAATTCTTGATAGCATTCCAACCGGAGAAGTAAGAGGAAAATAAGAAAGGAAATGTACTAAGCCATTTTCTACTCCTATATATTGATAACAGTATATAAAAGCAATCAATAAAGGGAGGGTAATAGGCATAACAAATTGTTGTGAATCTGTGTATTGATTTGACGAGGACCCTATTACCGCAAAAATTGCAGCGTATAAAAAAAATCCGAAAAGGAAAAATAACAAAAGGAACAGAATAGATAATACAAAATCTATGCTTAATACATACATATATAGGTCATTAATTACATTAGAATCCAGATTACTCATGCTTCCGTCGCCTTTTGTCAGATTGATTATTATTACACAACCTATTATCCATATCGCAAATTGAGTTAATCCTAATAATCCTGCTCCCAGAATCTTTCCTGAAACAAATTCATAGGCACGTATAGAAGAGAGAATTATTTCAATTATACGACTGTTTTTTTCAGAACTAATACTTTTCATTACCAAAGAAGAAAACTGAAAGATACAGATATATATAAGAAAAACAGAGATATATGCAATTGCTTTCAGAAAAGAAAATTTTTTTTCACTAGTTGTACCAATATTTATACTTGAAAGAATAACAGCATTTTTGGATTGCTTTTGTAGATCTTCTATATTGATTCCTTTCAGAGTCAATAATTCATTTAAATATATACGTTCTAATTCTCTTTCGATATATTGCTTCTGATTATCGGACAATTCAATTTTTGTATATAAAGTTGACACAGCAA
The DNA here is from genome assembly GCA_031257735.1 of Bacteroidales bacterium. GTDB lineage: Bacteria > Bacteroidota > Bacteroidia > Bacteroidales > WCHB1-69 > JAIROC01. Next base: position 11,563 of record JAIROC010000422.1, read on the forward strand.
TATTTTTCTGTCCAACATTATATTTCAAAACTCCGTGATATTCATTATTTTGAACCATTGCTAACGCATGATCCAAATTATCAGACAAATAATAAAATTCCAAATTATAATTAGCTCTAATAGTATCTGAATAATCTATTAAAATTATTTTTTTCACAAAGTTGTTCTCCAGACTAAGAAACTGTCTGGATGAAAAAAACAATAATAAAACGAGAAGGGGTACTAATGAAAAAATAATGAAACTTTTTCTTTTGATCCCCTTGATATATTCATTTTGTAAAACTATAATTATATCATTATAGCTATTTTTAAACTTATTGAATATTTTCATTTTATGAATGAATTTTGTCATCTACAATTCTTATGAATATTTGGTCTAAAGAAAGTCCTTTTTGTTGAAAAGCGGCAATAAAGACTTTATCTGAAACAGAACAAATTAATCTATTGAGGTCATTCTGGTCAGTTACAATATTGGGTTGGGGTTTTAGAATGGCTACGAATAATTCTTCTATTTTTTCTATTTTTTCAATAGAAAAATTTTTATCTATAGAAGAATAGAACTCTTTTTCATTTCCCCGGAACTGAATTTCATATCTAAATTCTGTATTATACTCTTTTTTAAATGAAGAGATCGTTTTTGTTATCATAATATTCGATTTAGTAATAAAAGATATCTCATCACATAGTTCCTCTACAGACTGCATATTATGAGTCGATAAAATAATTGTACATCCACTATGACTGAGATTTATTATTTCCTCCTTAAAAAACTGTACATTTAATGGGTCTAACCCACTGAACGGTTCATCAAGAAATAAGATGAGAGGATTATGAATAACACTACATATAAACTGTACTTTTTGTTGCATTCCCTTTGATAGTTCAAATGGATATTTTTTTTCCCAATTTTCTATTTCTAAACGTTTTAACCAATAATTTATATTGTCATCAGCCTTTTCTTTGGAAACTCCTTTCAATCTTGCAAAATACAAAAGTTGATATCCGATTGTGCAGTCTTTATATAACCCTCGTTCCTCAGGTAAATATCCGATCTTTTTTAAATTAATGGCTGTAATATCCTTGCCATCAACGATTACTTTACCTCTATCAAAAGATAATATTTTATTTAGAATCCTTATGAGAGTTGATTTTCCGGCACCATTAGGTCCCAGCAAACCATGTATACTTCCTTTTCTAACCGAAAAGTTAACGTTATTCAATGCCGTATAGTTATCATATTTCTTTAATAACTGATGGACTTCTATAATATTCATTTGATTAAGTTTTAATGAAAACGGTTAGTTCTAAGATATAAAGTAAGAATAAACACTTTCCTGATCAATAATATTTGTATCTAATTTAGCTTGTAATCTTTTTGCAACCTGAAGCCAATCTTGATATCGACATTTATTTTTTATTTTGCAGGTTAAACAGTTTCCACAAGTGGGAAATTCAAAATTGTCCAGTATAGTATCACTATTATTTATCGATTCAATTACGTTGTCAACCAACGTTGCGCTGAAAAGACAATACAGGTCAAACCTGATTTCTTGATCAGTTTTATCATTCGCAACTTTCAATTTCAAATAATGCATTATACAGAAAAAATAATTTTGATTACTTAATTTAGCCTTTAATTTTTCTAGTGATTTTAAATAATTATCAATATAACATATTGCCTTTTTGTAATCCTTAACCTTGACACACAACAAAAAAAGCAAAAAATCTATTGATATATTAATGTCTGAATCAGATATTAGTTTTGTAGAATCTCTTAATAATTGCCCATTATCCGAAGAATAAGCAAATTGTCGGAAAGGATCAACTCTATACTCTTCAATAGATTTTATACAATCCACAATTTGTTCTTTTGTAGCATTTGGAAGATTCAATAAAATTTTAATGGATGGTGCAAAATCCAGACTTTGTTTAAAATAATCAATATCATAGAACTCACTCATCCCAGGAATATAGATATGAAATGTTGGAAAATTTAAGAAAGAAGAATCATGTACATAGATTTCATAGCCTGTATTTATGAGTTTATCTCTCAAAAAAGAAAGAGAATGCTTAGAACTTATAAATTCATCCAAAAATGCAGTTTTATAATTAGGAACACCAACAGAATAGAAAAAGTCTGTCAGAAAACAGGAAATCTGAAAATCATCGATCCCTTTCTTCGTTAAAATATCAGCCCTCCCATCTAACAGATTATATTCAAACATCTTGCCCTCATATTTACTTTCAAAACCTTGAAAGGCTTCTGTCAGGCATCTCATTAACGCCACTTCAAAAGAAAGATCAGCACCGAAGTTGACTATACATTTCGAATATTCATTTTTGAAAATTATGACAGCTAATACAGGAAGTAAACCATTTAATGTGCAATCTTTCACTATAATTTTAAATCCTTTAGATTCAAGCTGATCAATATGATTGTAAATACTAAGATTTTCCAGTTCACTCAATGGAATAGTAGGTATGGTTAATTTATTCTCATAAATATAACGGATAACATATCGTTCAAAAATTTCACAAATTCCCTGTGCAATAGCTTCTTCTGGAGTATTACCTGCACACATTCCATTTGAAGTAGTAAATGAATATAAAAACTCAGGTAAATAGCAAACTTTATTTCTATTTACATTGTAATAAGGTATACAATTAAAAGAATGGTTTGATGGAAGTTTTTCTATATTCTTCATTTCCCCTTTTAATATATTCTTAAAAAATGCTTCATTTTCCTCCATAATTTCATCTAAAGGCATTACTTTACAACTAGGCCTTTTAAGAATAAATTCATTCATCAATCCAAAATTCCGACCGAACAACGATAGATTCTGTAATCTTTCCATAAATTCACTGTATCCACTTGCCAATGCATATTCATGTGTAATCCCCTTACCATTAGCTCCCAAATGGAACGCAAATGGCGGTGTGATCCGGGAAGAAAAAAAACAATCGGAATACATGGAAATAGTTTCCTCTCGCAAGAGAAATCCTAATTCTTGATATAAAATAGATCTTATTTTTTGTATTGTATCAATTGGTTTAGCATCTTTATGATTTTTATACCATGAAAAATCGGTTTTAGTTTGCATTGTTTAAATATTTATTTATGATATTTTCTGTAATCTTATTGTTAATCGCCGTGTTGCAGATAGCCTGTCCATTATCAATTCTTCTCTTATTGACAATCATAATTTTTATTATACATTTTCCGCAAAAACTGACAGAATCGCATTTCAGACACGCTTTTGCCTTTTCGGGAGAAAATCTGATAGTACTAAAAAAATCCACAACCTCATTGTCAATAAATATCGATCTTATCGATTGATGAAAAAAGTTCCCTATTTTTATAGTGTCTGTTACTAATTGACAGGCCTGTACATCTCCATTATAGAAAATAGATACATTTTTCCAGCCTGCTCCACAATTGGGAAGTAAATGCAAATTGGATTTAGTCTGCTTATCATTCGTAAATCTCATGATATCACTATATTTTCTCGAAACATTCGTATAAATATTAACCATCTCCTGATAACATTCACTAGTTCTATCGCTGATCATTTTTCCATCTGGAAACGTTTGAGAATTTCCACGACCAATATCTTCAGGAGCACTTATCATAATAGTTTTAAGACCTAATTTTTTCATATAAGCACAAAACTCTTCAAGCTCCCATCTATTTTCATATAACATCATATAAGTAACTCCGACATTAACTCCCAAATTTATCAACTTTTCAATCGCTTTAAACGTTCTGTTTTTAGTCCCCTTTACCTGTCGTATAAGATCATTAGTGGTACTAGTCATCCCATCAACACTAATTCTTATTCCTATTTTTTTATTATGTTTAGAAACAATATCATAGAATTCTTTCCTGAATAAAGAACCATTGGTCATTATAGATATGTATTCAAAGGATTCACAGGCAAACTCTAATATTTCTTTAAATCCCGGATGAACCAAAGGTTCTCCACCTGTTAGCTCTAAAACTCTCACACCAATATCTTTTAATTGTGCAATTAAATCTTTTGTTTTCTCTATAGATAGAAAAGAATTACCATGAGGTTCATAATTACCATAACAATAACTGCATTTTAAATTACACCTATCAGTTAAAACTAAACTTACCACTTCAGGAAAGCTATAATTAACAGAAACAATAGGCCTGAAAATAGCTTCTTCCGAAAATGAAATAATTCTTCTTTCTTTAAGTTCATCCATAAATAAATAAAAAGAATCTTCATTTATTTGGTAATGTCTTATCAACTCTTCGTAAATAGAAGAAAAAGAAGTGATTCCATCAATATATTTAATTATTTCCCACACATCACTTTTTATAGCGATAGATTTTCTTTCCGAACAACGGTAGAGTAAATTATTCTTAAAATTTGCTTGAATGTCTTCCAATACAAAAGGATATTGCTTTCTTATATCAATCTTCATAAGAATGAGATTCGTTGTTAATTTTATCGACAATTATTTCTTACTTTGCAGAATACTGCTTTATATTTTTAATAAATAAAGAAAAAAGTTTAGCCTTCTTCAAATGGAAAGCTAAACTTTCAAAGTAATGGTTATTCACCACTTGTTGTCAAGGCTCCTGTTGCTAAAAATGCAAGTTCAGGACCACATGCAGCCGCAGCACAAGCAGCGCAAGCAATACACCAGGCGCTTTCCACAACAGCATTTTCCACATCTAGTTTTTCTTTCTCAATCGTCGTCTGAGACGAATCTAATGAAACAATTTCTGGTTTTACCATAAATAATAACTTTAATAAATTAATAATAAAAATAACAATCACGATTTAGCTCCATTCATTACATGTTTTTATAGCCCTTCCCACATCTTTTTAAATGATACTTAATAGCTTTAAATTAATAGTGAGTGATACACTAAATCAAAAAAAATATATTTATGTCTTTTTATGATAATATTATGAATATCCTTTAGATATTATTCTCCATTTTCATTTTTCTTTTCAATCCGACTCATACTTTTCAATTTACGTATAAATCCTATTACAACAAATATTCCCAATAACCAACATATAATTATTAAAGTTTTCTCTAAAAACATTTTAGTAATCAATAGATAAACTCCAAACATAACCAATAAAACTCCTTGATACAATATATACTTCTTTTTATTACTGTTAGATGATTTAATATCAGGAATTAATTTAAACAAAAGAACACAGAGACCTGCCAATATCAAAAGCAACGGAATCCAATACAATTTGATAAAATCCATAATTTATTTTTTTATAGTAAATATTTAATGAAAATCGAATATTTTCCTTTTAAGTATAAGAATATATTTATCATTTATATCTAATCTGAATTTCTAGTTTTTTACCTGATTTTTACTCAACCCGATTTTTCTTCTAAACTGTTGAAGCACTGAAGTGGATTGACATTCTTTTACAAAATCCGTTATCGGCATAGAAAATAACGATTCGTATTCTATACTCGACAATCGAAGCATCCTCTTCTTTTGCCAATTTCTATCTAAGAATATATTTTTCAAAAAATCTATCTTATAAATAAGAAGTTTTTAATTCTGCAATTAGTACTGATGCGTTATTTTTCTAACGCAAAATTAAATAAATCGAGTTCTTTGACATTTTGGTTTTGACTGTGTGATTCAGGAATTAATAATTCTCTCAAATCGACCTTGGCTAAGGCTGAAACGCTAATTAATGTGTGGCATTCAGTAATTGAATATGGGCTTTTGGGGTAGCTGGCTTTAATCCTTGCCACCAATAGATAGGCACATATTGCAGTCCACAGATGCAACTTAACTGCATTTTCGGAGTTACCCCAAAGTGATTTGACAGTCAGGTTTTGCTTTATCCACTTGAAGAATACTTCAATCTGCCACCTGTTTTTGTAGATGTTAGTCACCTCAAGAGCGCTAATATCTTGGTTATTAGTGATAAATTTAAATTCTTCTTCTTTGTCAGTATCGTAAAAGGTTACCATTCTCATACTCTTTGGATATAAGTTCTTAGACTTGACTCCTGTAAGTTTGATTGTATAGTCCCCTCTTAATCCTGTACTTTCATCAATATTACCACTCTGTTCAAGGATTTCATATTGCATGTTGTCCTTTGCCCGGGTAACAAAGAAAGCGCCACAGCGATCTATTCGTGCTAATGCGGAAAAGTCAACGTAAGCTTTATCCATAGCATAAATACTCATCGAAGTTGGATCTATCTCATCTAATACATTGCTATCATGGCACTTACCATGAGTAACCAATATAAAGGACGGAATACTGCCCCGTAGGTCAATAGCTGTATGCATCTTAACGGCCCCTTTGGAATACTTTCCCAGAGCCCAGGATAAAAGCTTAATACTACATGATATTGTGGTAGAATCTAACGCAAATATCTCGTAATCAGCAAGCTCTTGTAATTTCGGTATGTTTTCTTTTGCATACAACGGTCTAACAATACCTATCAGGGTGTGCCCCAGACTTTCAAATATACGATAGTCACGTTTTTCATTTGCACGAGATAGCGATGATGCATTTACCGTTTGGCGAATACCAAGGTGATAAAGGCTCTTTTGGTGAGCTTTGAGACATAAACATATATCCCGAAGTGAGCTACAGGTGGTTAATTGCCCAAACAGAAGGTGAAGCAAATGATTATAAGCACTAAAACTTCTGGTATGGTAATCTCCTTTATATAGTTTCACTAACTTATCGAACTCATATTTAGGAACGAACTCAATCACTTGAGAGAATATATATTTGCCTGAATTCATAATCTTTACAGCGTAAAATCCGTAAAGTTACTCACGCAGTTCAAATCAAAAAATCAAAGAACGATTATAATTAACTGTATATTAAATGTTTAAACAATAATCAATGCAATTTATTGCATCACTAGTATTCTGCAATAATATTTTGTTTCAAAGAATCAATCCTGACCAAAATTTTTCTATTTCCCTTGGAAATAGAAATAACTTCGCACTCAAAGCCGGCTAATGGTCCGGATAGGATTGTTCGTTTATCTCCCACCGTTACATTCAATGATGATAAATTAAGGGTAGAACAATTAGCTATCAACTTCTTTATTGTTTCAATTTCCGACTCTTTAACTCTTGCCAATTGGCAACAAAACCGAATAAATGTAACGACTCCCTTGATCTGCAAAACTTCGTAATATTTCGATACATGTTCCAAATACACAAATACATATGACGGAAAAAGCGGTTTTTCAACAACCTTTCGTCTATCGCTCCATACGGAAGTTTTCTTAATCAAAGGTAAATACGAAATGTAGCAACGAAACAACAACTCTTCATACACCTTCTTTTCATGGCATGGTTTTGTATAAACTACATACCATCCCTTATTCAACAATTGGTTAGTTTGCATATTTTTTTGATTATAAGCAAATTGAAGACACACAAATATTAAAAACATTTAACGCTTCGCTTTTCCAAGTCCCACTTCTACGTTGGAACCCAGTTACATTTCATAAATAGTACGGCAAAGATAATAATAAAAAATATAACAACAATATTTTTTCGGATTTTTTTGGCTGCAAAAAAAACAGTACATTCAACGGAGCCTTGTCGTAATAGAGAACATATTCCGTCGCTGTCTGTTGCCCCAACGAAATCCAACCGTCATTATCCCAATAAAACAGTTCATAAAGCTGGCCGGGAATAATTATA
>JAIROC010000557.1 GCA_031257735.1 Bacteroidales bacterium
AAAATCGAGGCGCTCAACGATAATAAGGACCGGTTTCTTATTGGCGCTTTCACTGCCATGCGCTATGGCGACTATTCCGGGTTGGAGAACTTGAAACACACCGATAAATTTATTACAAAACGGACAAAAAAGACCGGTATAAAAGTAGTCATACCAATGCACTGGGTTATTCGTGAAATTTTGATACGCAGGAAAAATATACTGCCTGTAGCCGTGAGCAATCAAAAACTGAACGATGCACTCAAAGAATTAGGACAATTGGCGGATTTTACCGGAAAAGTAGAAATAACCGTAACACGTGGTGGAAAGCAAGAAACCATACGCCGCCCGAAGTACGAACTGATAACCACCCATACCGCCCGGCGTTCCGGCTGCACCAACATGTACCTTGCCGGCATTGACATTTACACCATCATGGGCTTTTCCGGCCATACTACCGAAAAATCGTTCCGAAAATACATCAAGATTAAACAGGAAGAAAATGCACAACGCTTTTTAGAGCATCCTTTTTTCAAGAAATCGTAATTTCACCCTTTATTGATTTTCAGATTAAAGATTATCCAAAGTTTTAAGTTTGTCTTTTTCTCGCTTTTCCTCTGCCTCATTACGTTTTTTTTCATCATAATCCTTAACAAATTCAGATATTTTAGGCGTATCAATGACGAGATAATATAAGGTACTTTTTTCCCCTTTGTTGTTGTACCAAATTAATATTGTAGCAATACAAGTTGTTTGAGGATTTCCTGTTTCATATGTCATTTTGAAGGTTTGGTCAGTCTTGGTAACTTTAGTACCGTAACGGGTTGTATACTGCTTGTCCTTTTCTTCCAGATTAACTTGCGGCTTTCCATATTTTAACGCAAATGCATCTTCCAGTTCACTGGGATTATATGTTTCTATAAAATAGAGTGAATCATTGAAAAATTTTAGAGTCAAACCAGAACACACAAGTCCTTCTACTGGCTCATATTTAGGTATATAAAATACTTTTACTGACGGATGATAACTCGCATCGGTTATTCCATATTTTCTTTTTTCGTCAGGAAATAGTTGGTACAGGCTATGCCCTGTATAATTCCGATATACTTTCCCGTGATACTCTTCCATGCTGTTTACTTTTATGGCTTTATCCAAATCATAACCTATTTCAGTCAAAATAGAAGGCGGAGAATCCAATTTCAATTTGCCAATTCCGTTAATAATGTTCTGCGCATTTGCCTGAATGGCATCAAAGCAAGTAAATAAACTTAATAAAATAAATAATTTTTTCATAACAGTTTCCCTAAATTCGTGTCGGGCGCAACTTTTTTGTGTTTTTAATTTTTGTTTATTCAATTACTCCATGCGACCATAGTACGTATTCTGTGTTCGGCATGGCTGCAATTTTAATGTTTTCAGATACTTCTCATGGCCTTACCGAAATAAATAATACGAATTGCCTTAATGGTGATACATGATAATCTAAATCCACCTTTATTTTATTGTCAAATAGCCATCCATTATGACATGATTCATTTTCTGAATACACATTGCCATTCGCAATATTCTTTATTTTTTCAATATTTTCAAAGGAATGGTTGTCATTGGGGCATTTGCCGAATTTGGAAAATAACACATTTGATATTTCTACTATTTTATCAACAGCATTCGTTGTTGTGTAGATACCGCATTCTATTAATCCATTCCTATAAATTTTATATTCAATCTTATTAAATATGCCAAAAATTTCAAAATTATACAATAAATCATTTATATAAACACTAATAACTCCATATTTTCTATCCTTCGGCAATGGATTTACATGTCGAAGTTTTGAAAGAGGAATATTTAAAATCTTTAAAATTTCAGTGTCCGGCTGCGACAGCAAAATATCACAAAAATCATTTAGATTTATTGATGCTTTATTCGGCTGATTAATTGATTTATTATTGTTTCTAAATAGAAAGAGCCATATTACGATAATTACTAAAAAGATTACAAGAATTTCCATAATTTTTGTTTTAAAAGTTAGTTAATTTTATTATTCACTATCCTCCATGAATAAGTCGTTTTATATATTCATCGTATTTTTGTTTTTTTATAACTTCTTCTATTGTTTCTTTTGCTCTTATTTCAAGTTTGCGATTCAGACGCTCTTCTAATTTTTCGATATTTTCCACCTTTTTATTAAGTTCATGTATATAACTCATTACTACCCCTGTTCTATTGCTTATTTTTGCCGGTTTTAAATCCTATCGGATTTCGAGACTTGTTTTCCAGTTTCTTTTTAACTTGCAATTCTGCTAAGGCCTCGTTGATTAATTCAAGTTGTGTCCGTGTATCTTCGTTAATATCATTATAATCTGTGAATACGTCTTCGATATACTGCTTTAACTCCCATATCTGTTTTTCCAGTTCTGTCATCCTGTCGGCAGGCGGAACTAAAATCAATTGGCGTATGGCGACAAAGGCGCGAATTATCTGCACGCTCACACCGACTGCTATATCACTTTTTAATATGCTTGCAAGCATTGCCACTCCGTGTTCGGTAAATGCAAACGGTGGAACGTAATTGTGTTTCATGGTTTCCGGCAACTGGTCACAATTTGTTACCAGTTCTTTCCACTCATATTTTGTCAATTCAAACATAAAATCCGAAGGGAAACGTCTTAGATTTCTTTTTACAGCTTGTTTAAGCGCTTTTGTAGGCGCTTCATACATCTCCGCCAAATCAAAGTCAAACATTACCCTTTGACCTCGAATTTCATATATCATGTTTTGTATCAATTGCAGTTCCATATCTCAGTTTACTTATAATCCGCTGCAAATATACAAAAACTTATGATAACCAAAGATGACATGACTGTGCTAAATAGTCAGACTATGGTATTTGGATTTTCTGGCTTCCGGCGTGGAGATTGGTGACGATGAATAAAACAGCGCCCCTTGTACCTTATTTGTACCTTATTTGTATCTCGTATCCACAAAGCATTAATAATCAATAGCAGTTATATTCGGAATAACTCACAGCAATATCTCTATCCCTGCCTTAATCCCCGCATGGTAGGGCTTTCCGAGAAAAAAATTAGCATAGTCATTATCGAATTTAAAATAATTCATTCGTTGGCTATAATCAAACAGCAGTTTTAATACAAGCCTGTCGAATATTTTATATCCCACGCCAACATCTCCTACAATGTTTACGGCACTCTTGTCCTTTAATATAACATTATGAAAATCATCCACAAACAGGCTCAATCCATAGCTGTACGCCGCGCCTGCATTAGCCGATAACAGTAACTTTCCCAGATAAAAATCATAGCCTACTAAAACAGGTATAGATAAACTGCCATATTTTATATCCGAATAGCCATAGCTGGCATGGTTGCCATCAATATACCCACCCGAAAGGAAATCATATGTTTCATCAGTATAATATACCCCCGAAGAAAATTTTAGCCCCAACAG
>JAIROC010000578.1 GCA_031257735.1 Bacteroidales bacterium
AGTGAGTGGGCAAAGGTACGAAAGTAATCTTTATCCAGCAAACTAAATTTATAATTCGATGAAAAGTTGTACCTTTGCAGCCTCGATAATTAAATATAATATGAACGATGAAAAAAACAATAGTAAATATAATCGTGATAGCAGGTTTATTAGCCTGTTCTTGTGCAAGTAAAAAAGAAACGTTAGACATGAATAATCCATTTTTTCAGGTATGGGAAACGCCTTATCAAGTACCCCCTTTTGCTAAAATAAAAACGGAACATTATATTCCTGCATTTGAAGAAGGTATGAAACAACATGTTTCGGAAGTAGAAGCAATTATTAATCAAAAAGAAGCTCCTACATTTGCCAATACGATAGCTGCTTTAGATTATAGTGGAACATTGATAAATACAGTGAGCGCTGTGTTTTTTAATCTCCTTGAAACAAACAGTACAGATGAAATGCAGAAAATTGCAGAAGAAATCAGTCCAAAATTAAGCGCTCATGGAGATAATATTAACCTTAATCCTGAATTGTTCCAACGTGTAAAAACCGTTTATGAAAATAAGGATAAGGAAAATCTCAATAAAGAACAACTTCGCCTGTTGGATGAAACCTATAAAGATTTTGTTCGTGGAGGCGCTAACCTGACGCAAGATAAGCAAAAGCGTTTTCGAGAAATTAATGAAGAAATTTCCATACTCACGCTTCAATTTAATAAAAATGTATTGAACGCTACAAATGCCTATCAATTGATTATCGATAAGGAAGATGATTTGGCAGGGCTTCCTGAATCAATTATTACTGCTGCTGCCGAATTGGGTAATCAAAAGGAAGAAACAAAAGGGAAATGGGTGTTTACATTGAATAATCCAAGTTTGCTTCCTTTTCTGCAGTATGCAGATAATCGTGCAAAACGTGAAGAAATATGGAACGCATATTCTTCCCGTTGCAATGGTGGACAATATGATAACAATAGTATCATTAAAAAATTGGTTCAATTACGGGTAGAACGCGCTCAACTTTTAGGCTATAAAACCCATGCAGATTTTGTTTTGGACGACAACATGGCTAAAACTCCCCAAGCGGTATACGAACTCTTAATGCAAGTATGGCATCCTGCTTTAGCAAAAGCAAAAGAAGAATCGGCGTTATATCAGAAAGAGGCAGGTAAAGAAAAATTAATGCCTTGGGATTGGCGCTATTATACGGAAAAAATACGTAAGAAACATTATGATCTGAATGAAGACAGTCTTCGACCCTATTTCTCTTTATCTAACGTGCAGGAAGGTGCATACATGGTCGCCAATAAACTCTATGGACTTACTTTCAAACAAAATAAAGATATTCCTGTCTATGACAAAGATGTTGTCGTATATGAAGTGTTTGATAAAGATAAAGTAATTGGTATCCTTTACTTGGATTATTATACACGTCCGAGTAAAAGTAGCGGAGCTTGGATGACGGAATTTAGAAGTCAATACCAAACGCAAAACGGTGAAAATGTAATACCTGTTATATCATTGGTATTTAATTTTCCCAATCCGACGGAGAAAGCTCCATCATTATTGAACTTTGACGAAACCGAAACTTTTTTCCATGAATTTGGGCATGGTTTGCATGGACTACTCAGTAAATGTCAATATAGATCTATTGCGGGTACAAATGTTCCCCGTGATTTTGTAGAATTACCTTCTCAAGTTATGGAGAATTGGGCAAGTCATTCTGAGGTAATGAAAATGTATGCCAAACATAACATTACAGGTGAAGTTATCCCTCAAAAATGGATAGACAAAATCGAAAAGGCAGGAACTTATGGACAAGGATTTATCAATGCTGAACTCATTGCCGCTTCTTTGTTGGATATGGATTATCATACTTTGACCGATGCAACTGACCTTGATCCCACTGCTTTTGAACAGCAAACAATGGAAAAATATGGATTAATTCCTGAAATAATATCGCGTTACAAGAGTCCTTATTTCAAACATATTTTTACTTCTGCTATGGGATACTCTTCTGGGTATTATAGTTACACATGGTCAGCTGTATTGGATGCCGATGCTTTTGAAGCCTTTAAGGAAAATGGACTTTTCGACCAGAAAACAGCACAGTCTTTCCGTACAAATATTTTAGAACGAGGAAATACAGATGACCCAATGACATTGTATATTAATTTTAGAGGAAAATCGCCAAGTATTGATCCTTTGTTACAAAATCGCGGATTGAAATAATATGAATTTCTGTCGCTATTTTTTCCTGAAAAAATATCCGATAGAAATCAAGTTTGTTGGAACACAAATAAAAACATCCCTGAAAATATCAATCTTCAGGGATGTTTTATTTGTATTATTTTGTTAGCTGTTCAATTGAAATAGATGTTACGAGTTCTTTAATATTTTATCAATCTCTTCCAAATCCATTCTAAATTCTTTATCTATTTCTTTCAGATTTGTTATTGTACGACAAGCATGTAATACGGTTGCATGGTCTTTATTTCCGCATTGTTCTCCTATAGATGCCAGAGAGTGTTCCGTATATTTTTTGGCAAAATACATAGAGGCTTGACGCACTTGTACAACCTGTCTTTTCCGAGATGCAGAAAATATATCGCTAACGGGTATTTGAAAATAATCACAAACTACTTTTTGAATATAATCAATAGATATTTCATGTGCTGTACTGCGAACAAATTTATCTATGATTTGTTTGGCTAATTCTACTGTGATTTGCTTTTTATTTAAGGAAGAATGTGCTAAAATAGACACGATAGCCCCTTCTATTTCCCTGATATTTGTTGTGATACGACATGCCAAATATTCTATTACTTCCTCGGGAATACAATTTATACCATTGTGATATAATTTAGTTGTAATAATTTTCATGCGTGTTGCCTTATCGGGTACTTGTAAATCAGTAGTTAATCCCCATTTGAAACGAGATAATAAACGCTGTTCAAATCCTAAAATTTCTGCAGGTGATTTATCTGCTGTAATAATAATTTGTTTGCCCTTTTGATGATAATGATTAAATATATGAAAGAAAACATCCTGTGTTTTTGATTTTTCCGACAAAAAATGAATATCATCAATAATCAACATATCCACCATTTTATAAAAATGAACAAAGTCGGTGACATTATTTCCTTTTGCAGAAGATACATATTGTTGGATAAAAGTTTCTGCATCCACATACAAAACAATGAGTCCGGGGTTTTTCAATTTTGCTTCCAAGCCAATTGCATGAGCGAGATGTGTCTTACCCAATCCTACATTAGAATAAACAAATAAAGGATTAAATACTGTTTTACCCGGTTCTTCTGCAATTGCGTAGCCTGCTGATCGTGCCAATCTATTACATTCTCCTTCAATAAAGTTATCAAAATTCAAATCTTTATTCAGCTGAGATTGAATATTTAATTCCTTTATACCCGGCAATACAAATGGATTGGGGATTTCCTGTTTCTTAGTTTTTTCTCCTATAGGTATCTCGTATGGTTTTTTTTGTACATCTACGGTTCCAATACTTGGAGGAAGTCTGACAGCTATACCATTGTTTGTGAGTAAAATCTTATATTCCAATTTCCCATTGGGACCCAAAACTTTGTGAATAGCAGACTTTAGCAACTTCCAAAAATTTCCTTCTATGACCTCATGATAATAAAATGTTGGAACTTGTATTGTTAACACCTGCCCTGACAAATTTATAGGTTTAATTGGTTCAAACCATGTTCTATAACTATCTAATGGAATGTTATCTTTTATCACCTTTAAGCATTCATCCCATACCCCTTGAAAATCATTAATCGTTTCTTTCATTAAATCAAATTGTTACAAATAAATAGAAATATATAATTAAGTTATTTAGTCGTTCTTTTCCATAATAATCTTCTATGGAATAGTCCTTTAAATAAAGTACGACTTAGATAATACATCTGCCTGCAAAGATAACGATAAAAAGGTTGGAAAAAAATTTTTTTCTACTTGTTTATCTAAAAAAAAAGGGTATACAAAAAGTCATTTTCTCTGTCATTTCAATCAATCTCACATATACACATGAACTTAGTAGGACTTCCTTTATTGTTAAATTATCGTTAAAGTTATCTTCTGTGTGGTTTTCAATACTATAATACAAAAAATTATTCTAACTTGTCAATCATATTAACGCAATTATCTTGTAAACATAGATATATATTAGTGGTTATTGACATATAAATCTCCGAATAAAGCCTTGTAGCCCGAATAAAAATAACTAAACCTTTCTAACAGCATCATCATTGCGAGCAGGGATTGGCTACGCCGAGTTCCACTTTGTTTTGGTTGCTTCGCTGCGATCGCAATGACGACGTTGTTTGGACGCTTTTGTGTATTTTCACACAGCCTCTTACAATAGAGAAGAACCATAAATTATTAGCACAGTGGAAATGTCCTGTGAAATGGATAATCTTCACACACCTCACACACACCTCACACACCTCACACATTTTACACACCCTACTAATAATTTGAGGGCTAATACAATTCATCTGTATGGATTTCTTTTGTTACTTATTTAAAAAACATTTCCAAAAATAATTATACCTTTGCACATTTTATAATTTATGGGAATAACAACAAAAGTAAATCCAACAGATGAATTAAGATACAGCAAGATATGGAATTTATTGCTACATTATTCGCTACCAGCGATAGCGTCCATGACGGTGGCATCGCTATATAATATAATTGATAGAATTTTTATAGGTCAGGGCGTTGGTCCTTTGGCGATAGCAGGATTAGCATTGACCTTTCCCGTGATGAATCTTGCGGCAGCTTTTGGGTCGCTGGTGGGAGCAGGCGCTTCTACGATGATATCTATTCGATTGGGAGAGCGGAAAATAAATTCTGCTACCCGATTTTTGGGAAATGCAGTTGTAATTAATCTTATTCTGGGGGCTTTATTTTCCATACTTGGGTTGTATTTTTTAGATCCTGTTTTATATGCCTTTGGAGCGAGTGAAGATACAATTCCATACGCACGAGATTTTATGAGGGTTATTCTTTACGGGAATATTTTTTCACATTTCTTTTTTGGATTGAATAATATATTGCGGGCAAGTGGTTATCCTGCTAAGGCGATGTTTATCACAATAGGGACAGTTGTTCTCAATTTAATATTGGCGCCTATTTTTATTTTTTATTTTCATTGGGGGATAGAAGGTGCGGCTTGGGCGACTGTTATTTCTCAGATAATAGGAGCGATAGCAGTAGTAACTCATTACTTTAATACGAATAATACCTTATATTTTCGGAAAGGTTTTTTTAAGCTGCGTATAAGTGTTGTCAGTCGTATTTTTGAAATGGGGATGTCTTCTTTCCTGATAAATTTTTGTGCATCTATAGTTGTTGTCATTTTGAATTATCGTTTAAAAAAATATGGTGGAGATTTGGCAATAGGCGCTTATGGGATAATCAACAGTGTTTTAGGTTTGGTTGTGATGATTATTTTTGGCTTTAACATGGGAATGCAACCCATTGCAGGTTATAATTATGGAGCAAAAAATTATGACAGAGTATTACAGACTCTTCGTTACGCATTAATCATTGGGACAGTTATCAGTACATTGGGATTTTTACTTGGAGAAATATTTCCATGGTATATGGCTCGTGCTTTTACAAGTGATGTTACACTGATTGGTATTACGGTAGAAGGTATGCGGATTATAATGATATTATATCCGTTAATAGGGAGTCAAATTGTAGCGTCGAGTTTTTTTCAGGCGATAGGGAAGCCGTGGATTTCTATTTTTCTGTCCATTTCCCGACAGATATTGTTTTTAATTCCTGCCTTGTATATTTTTCCTTATTTTTGGGGACTACAAGGTGTATGGGTCGCCTTACCTGTTTCTGATTTCCTTGCTTCCATATTGACTATTATTGTGTTGTATTATGTAACACTCAGAATAATGGTTAAATATAAGAAATAGTGGACGAGAGGACGAGTATACGAGTTTACAGGCTTGATGAGGTTGTGTGAAAATAAACCAAACCAAACAACCCCGTAGCGAAGAACGCCGTATGTAATGAGCAGAATAAAAAAAATTTATTTTCCCAACAAATAACTCCGAACAGGGTTTTCTTGCGTCAGCTAACTCATAACTCATAACTCATAATTAGTTCTCAGTTTGAGGTGTAAGTGATAATTTTTGTGTCCGTTATAATAACCAAAAAAATGTGCATAACTTCTCTGACAGATGTATTTCTATTTCATAACTAAATTGTACATTTGTAGCTCTTGTAAATTGATTGTATTATTTATCCCGACAGTTTGTATGTTTAGAGATTTTGTAATTTGTATATTTGTGTTATTTACTGCTATACATGGCGTTACTTACTCGCAGGAGTTGGTTTATGCTGACAGGAAAGCGGTAACATATTATTTTGAGAAAAAAAATCAGAGAAATGCTTCTTTGTTTGAATTGATAGAAAACTGTCCATCGGACGCCTTTATAAAATATCATTCAACAGTAACGGTTGAAGTTTTCCGTCAAGAAAATAATTATCTACTCAAAATGAAATCCTATACGAATAAGGTAGAATGCTTATATCGTTATCAGGGGTTCTTAATAGGAGATTTTATTGTTGCCGACAGAATTACCTTGCGAGCTTCCATGATGAAAAATGATACATCTATCATAGATATTCATTTAGATAACAGAGATATTTTGGACGACAGTTTGATTATGGATACAATTTTGATGTCGGTATTGGACTTTGACAATGTTCACTTTTTAGTTTCCGAGATAGAATACCGTGTAACGCAAAAAGGATTGCAACATCTGCGTGAAGGTATGAAACGAATAGATAACTTTTTTCTCTTTGATACTTTGGCAGCAAATTGGCAAAGACAACTTGATTTGCTGGATATGTCCAATATAGATATGCTTCCCATTTATCAGTTTCATCTGAAAGACATAGAAAAAGAAATCAAACAATATGACAGTAATGAGTATGAAGTTTTGTTAAGTCTGTCGGGAATGAATAATCAGGTTTATCTTCAAAAACGAGCGTCCCTGTTTAGCAGAATGGAAAACATGACAATGGAATTATCCCAAAAACTAAATATAATAGATGAATTGATGTTCAAAAAAGCCAAACAATACGAAGCCGAACAAAATCTACAAAAAGCTATATTCTATTATACTCGTGCATTGGATTATAATCCTTTGCATTGTGATGCGCTGGAACGTTTAAGCGATTTGTATACACGTAATAATCTTCATCAGGAGAATATAGACCTCTTCAGAGGATTGCGTATAAGGGGGGAAGATGTAAATTGTGAAGCCTCCTTGACAAGCTCTGTCTGTGATTCCATGTGTATGAAGGCGGCTTATTTGATTGAGCAGAGAAATTATTATGATGCAATTAAATTTTTGGATACGATGGAACAACTTTTCTATCAAATACCCGATACCACTTATTTCCAAACTTATTTAAGGTTGCGAAAACAGGCGCAGGAAGGTATTTATAATTCCTATTTCGATGTAATCAACAGGGCTATAAAAGTTTTTAAAATAGATTTGTGTAAGGAATATATTTACGGATTAGCGTATGTCATGAAAAAAGATGGAAATCTTCCCGCTAATAATGATCGTTTTCTGCAGATGATGGATTATTTCATTTCCCGTTATAAAGAGCATACAAAGAACAAAATAAAAAAGAAAAACTATGAAGAAGTGATTTTGAATAACAACGCAATGATTATCTTTTTGGACAGTATTGGTTATTCATACAGCGAAGATCTATTTTTGGATGCCTATATCACGAGTTGTACAGCGCTTTACTACGAAAAAAAGAAGCATTCAGAAGAAAATGCTCTCGCTTTTCTGGATATGTATCGCCATTATATCGTCATAACGGTAGATGAAATACCCGAAGGGCAAGATATAATCATTCAAGATAATCATAATGAAAAACGATATGCTATTTTGGCGGCTTATGTGTTAAATCAAGCCCCGTCTTTCGATGATTATTCTCTGCTTGACAGTATTGCTCTGCTTTTACAAATAGAAAGTGAACAGGAAAGTATTAATTCCGTAGTGGACAGCCTTGTTATAGAACAAAAGATAAATCCTTTGTTGCAGCAAGCGCTTTCAAAAGTAAATCACTATTCATGGACGAATGAACTTGTGCAAGCCAATGCTTTGATGAAGAGAATAGATAAAGTTGTTTTGGCTATGGATTTTTTGAAAGATACATCTGCTTTGTCAATAAAATATTTTCAGACAACAGCATTGCTTTTTGACAGGATTAATCAGCGGGCAGGTCAGGATTTTAATACGCTTTCTAAGAAAGTTAGGCAATTGACGCTTCAGCGACAGTATTGGCAAGCCTATCAATTGTTGAAAGATGATAATCTTCCCTTACGTAAAACAAAATATCAACAATATATAGAAGAATTAGAGAAAGAAATTGAACTGCCTGCCGTATTTCAGGGGAAAATGTTTACAGTAGAACAGGACTTTGCTTTGGAAGATTATCTATCGGCTTGTGCGGGATACGAACAGGCTTATATTTATTTTGTAAATCATAATATTGAGCAATACGGACTTGTTTGTGACAGTTTGTTGGCGTTTGTAAAGAAGCACGAACAGGAAAAGTTTCTACAGGGAGCGTGTACTTATTATATGAATAAAACTGATTATTCGACCGCTTTGTATCTAATGATGTATGTGATTGATTTGGGATATAAAAGTAAGGACTTGCAGATACAATTGGGGACAAAAATGAAACAGTCTTCCTGTGATTTTGCTTTGTTGTCTAAGGAATATGTGTTTACGAAAGTACATGATCCTTTTTTAGTGCATTATTTGGGGAAGTTTAAAACATTTTGGTATCATCTCAAGCAATGGAAACTGTTTGGCAGGAAAAAATAAACATTATACGAGAATGAAACATTTTTCAAAAACACTATTAACATGGTACGGACATTATAAAAGGGAACTTCCATGGCGGGGGGAAACAGACCCCTATAAAATATGGATATCCGAAATTATCTTGCAACAAACACGTATTGCGCAGGGATGGAATTATTATTTACGATTTATAGAACGTTTTCCTACGGTAACGGATTTGGCAGCATCATCGGAAGATGAAGTCTTGAAATATTGGCAGGGATTGGGATATTATTCCCGTGCAAGGAATTTACATACGGGAGCGAAGTATATTATGAATGAACATAAAGGTATATTTCCAACTGCGTATAAGGATATTTTAAAGATAAAAGGGGTAGGGGAGTATACGGCGTCTGCGATTGCTTCTATTGCCTTCAATTTGCCTTATGCAGCCATTGATGGAAATGCTTTTCGGGTATTGACGCGTATGTTTGGCATAGATACGCCCATCGATACGACTGCTGCAAAGAAAGAAATCACTGTTTTAGCAAGTCAATTGATGGATACAAAACACGCAGGACTTTTTAATCAGGCGTTAATGGATTTTGGTTCTTTACAATGTTTACCTGCGCATCCTGACTGTGATAAATGTTGTTTTGTTTTTGACTGTGTGGCAAAGCAGCGATGTTTACAGAATCTTTTACCCGTAAAATCGCAGAAGCAGAAAGTACGGACACGTTATTTTTATTATTTTCGGATATATCGACAGACAGAAATACTTATTCGTAAGCGCGAAGAGAAAGATATTTGGAAAGGGCTGTATGAATTTCCCCTGTTTGAGAGAGAGAAAGAATTGTCGGAAGAAGAAATACTCTCCAATTCATTTTTAACGGGCATACTTGACGGTTGTACATGGACAATAAAATCTATTTCATCGCAATACAAACATCAATTAACTCATCAGTTAATCATTGCGCGATTTATTACGCTTACAATAACAAAAGGAAAACCTCATCTATACAATTCAATATTGTCGATACCCGAAGCAAACATGGATAATTATCCTGTCGCACGATTGATAGAACGTTTTTTTAGTTATGAGTTATGAGTTATGGGTTATGAGTTAAATTCTTTTTCGACGATAAAATAATACTACGAATGATTTTTAATAATATAATACATTCATTATGAATAGATGCAAATTCTTTATCATTAATATATTCAGTTGCATGCAACAATTCAAGCCAATAACAGGTTTCATCACATTCTTTTTGTGCAATAGAATATTTGTGAATGAAGTCAGCAGAACTCTGAGCATTCTTAGCTTCCCTTACATTAGATCCTGTAGATGTTCCAGACGCAAAATTTGTTTGCTTATAACAAATTCTTTTCTCTCATTAGAAAGAATTTTATACAATTTGATTATGCGAATGGCAAATTCAAAACGCTTACTGTAAATAGTGTCTGTCCGAAAACGCATAAATTCATTTCTTCAATGTATAATTGTAATCAGAGAATGACGGTAAAGGGCTGAAAGCCCGCAATCAATAGCACAGGGCAACGCCCTGTGTAACGTAATTTCCTAAAAACTAAGCCCTGAAAGGGCGTAATCAATTATATGATGAAATGATATTTTGG
>JAIROC010000631.1 GCA_031257735.1 Bacteroidales bacterium
AAATAACAGATACACAAAATCAAAAAATAGATTATTTTTCAGGGATTTCTTGATGTGTTGCCCAATTTTGAATGGTCAAAAATTGCAAAAAATTTCCCCTGTTTTAAATTGATATAAACAATTAGTAAATAAGAACTTACGAATTTGATAATTTATTTTATTTACAGTTTGAGTAATATTACTTTTTATGCCGTGCAGAATATAAATGTACGGTATTAGCTCTCAAGGCAATCAGTAAAAACCATAATTGATAATCCCTGACAATATCAGTCCAAAGAAGAGATCGGATAATGACCATAAAAAATAATATCGAAAGCCAGCCCATTTCTGGAGTAACATATAAACAGGTTATTGCATCTAATATACCTCGTCCTAATATGAACAAAAACAGTGTGCCGCCGAATATTCCTAATCCCATAAAAACTTGAATGACTACGTTATGTGGATGTGTATTCCAATTTTTATCTTTTTTTCGGTTTAAAAGGTTATCTACAATATAAAGTCCATCACCTGTTATGGGAGATTTATAAATACGTTCCAAACAGTGCTTCCAAATAAAAAAACGAATATTTTTAATAATTAAATAAGTATCACTATTTATTTTAATAGATAATTCACTATCGTTTTTAATTTTTGTTTCTTTATCTTTAATCTCCACTTCTTTATCTTTAATCTCTACTTCTTTATCTTCAATCTTTGTTTTTTTATTTTCGATTTCTTTATCATTATTATTCAAGATCGTAGCATCTGACCGCATTGATACTACTTGTGTCCATCGTCCCAAGATTGTCATTGTTCTATTAGTATCTTTATTACCCATAAAAATGAATAAACAAATTAGATGACATACAATAACCAATAAAATTTTCGACCAAAATGTAAAACTATTTTTATAACTTGAAAATACCGCCGCTAAACAATGAGAAATGATAATCATAAGAAGAGTTGATCTTGTAGAAGACGCGTAACATGGCAGAAGAAAAAAAATATACAACGGCAAGAAAACCTTAATTGAAATAGTTTTGTTTATACTAGCCCAAAAGATGATTGAAACCGCGTAAGAAATCGTTTCTAAAGCGTGTATTGCAGACAGAAATGAATTAAAATAATTGTCGTTTCCCATCTTTTCTTTTAATATAACGTATTTTTCAATAGTAGGATATGAAGTTACCATACTTTTAATAGTTATACCTTGACAAAAATAATATCCCCAGAAAAAATAGAGACCAACTGTAGTAATGAAACTCAAAATACAAATATATAAAATTATTTTTTTCCCGTTGGATCTAGAAATACCATTGACAAGAAAAATTGTAGGTAAAACAAGAAATCCAAAATATAATAGAAAACGAACAACGCTACGTGAGAATGATTCTGGATAAATAAAATGTCCTATATACGCATCATAAATAAACCGCATTGCTAATAATATCAAAATGACCAAAATGGAAATAGAAAACTTTTCAAACGGGAAATAATTTTTTTGATAAATAAAATAAATTATCCAACCTAAACTCATTCCCATTAATATTACTCTTATTGTTGCAGTCACTATGGAGGAAGAACCGATGGGTAAGTAACCT
Organism: Bacteroidales bacterium; assembly: GCA_031257735.1. Classification (GTDB taxonomy): domain Bacteria; phylum Bacteroidota; class Bacteroidia; order Bacteroidales; family WCHB1-69; genus JAIROC01. The sequence goes on from JAIROC010000631.1 coordinate 1,584, forward strand.
TCCAATACAAATAAACTAGAAAAAGAACCTAGTATTTGCAATCCGGCAAAAATAAGTGTACAGATAGTGATTATAATCCAATTTGGAAAATATTTATTATCCAACTGATCGTGAAAAAGTGTGTGTGAATTAGTCATGTTTTTATTTAATAATAATAATAATAATAATAATAATAATAATAATAATAATAATAATAATAATAATTTTGTACAGTATTGAAATATAAAAATTTACTTTTCGAAAAGTTTTTTTATCTAGATTGATTTTTTTAATTTTGTTCAGGAAAAAAATAAGTAATATATTTTTCAAATGCGTCTGCCATAATTTGAGCATTTTGATTTATATCAAAATCCTTTACTGAATTACTTTGGAGGCGATAAAGGCAACATTGAGTAAGCCTTTGGACAAGTTTATTTATGGAATCTTGAATTTTATTATGATCAGGTTGATTTTCTAAAATTTCATCTACTGTTATTTCTGAAGTAAACCGAGTACATCCCGAAAAAGAACCATACCAAGCGTTACCAAAATACAGAACAGATTTACCAGCTAAGATAGACTCCCAACCTGCTGTCCCTGTTATCGTTGCGATAAATTCACTTTTTTCTATTAGTCGATTAGTATCAATGTTTTCTCGAACTAAAACAATTTGGGGATTTCGTTGCATTCTTTTGAAAAAGAATGACCAATCCCGCCAAATGAAAGAGGAATCAATAATCCTGAGACCTCCTGCTGCCTGTAAAGGATTTTCTTTAACGTAAATTTTCCATTCATTGGGGATAATTCTTGCAATACATTCAATTGCATAAAGTTGATCTACATAAACATCGCCTAATGGCAATGTTGATAATTCCGGTTGATTGTGAAGAGGAAAATAAATATATTTAGTATTCCAGTTTATTTGAGATTCACGTTTAGCAAATTTGACCAACCGCCTTTGGTATAAGAAACCATTAATAATATTACATAATCCTAATAACAATAATTTAATGCCCCGCTTAATAAAAAAACTATCAATAATATGTCCCTTTGAAATTACATTGGTACTATATATAAACAACCTTTTTATTAATCTTGTAATACCATTGTAAATATTGTAAAATGGATAGAAAAAAGTTGAACAGCGATTCAATTTTTTTTGTCTTTGTAATATATCATTCATAAGACCAATCGTATAAGAAGGAATTATCTGTTGAATTTTAATAGTTTTTTCATTGGTTTTGAGAAGTTGATCATGATTTGAAAGTGCTTCCATATCTGGAAGAAGAAAAATCATGGGTGTATTGTCTATATAACATGGATGACATAAAATAATTTTGATATTTAATAATTTCGCAACTTGATATAAAACTTCAGTATAACCATCAGAATGAGGTATCTCAAATAAAATCAATAAATCAATATTATTGGAACTAATAATATGATAGAAATAGCGGTAAAGAATGTTGAAATAACTCGCAACTTGATCAAATCTTGAAATGTCACAAAGGTACTTGTGTCGTTCAATCATTGCCCAAAACTTTGAAAAATGTCGTTCAAAAAAAACTGGATAATTCTCAATCATTTTTTCAGAAATAGGAATATCCATTCTCTCCGCGAATAGTGAGGGATTTTTGAGTAAATGCAAAATACTTACTGGAAAACTACCATAATCACTATTACAACCATCAATGCTGAATAGATCAATCTTATTCCTACCTACTAAAACGTTAATACATTCATTATGGGTCATCCCATGTGAAAAAACTAAAGTTCTAGGTATTTTTCGTTTAAAATTTGTTTCTGTCATAAAAATCCTTTCATGGTTATTTATTATTGGTTATTAAAACAATATTTCAATTCAGCCATCTGCCAGTCTTCTTCAGTGTCAATATCCTGGACATGGTTTTCTGCCATCTGAATAGCCGCAGTATTTTTTGAAATGAGTGTTTTATTTTTCTGGAAAGCATCAACTTTGAAACAATAAAATTGTCCGGCATCGTGGAAAGTCGGTGATAAATCTTGTGTTCGTGCAAGTGCATTTTCGGGATAAATAAAACTCAATCTATCTTGTGAATCTATTTGCAATGCCCGTTGAATCGGGTGTGAATAACGAATGACCGGCATCAAGGAATCGGCTCCAGTCTCAATAATTTTTTTCATAGCACCACTTAATATTTCCGCGTCAATTAGCGGAGTTACAGGATAAATGCAACAACAATAATCAAAATGTTTATTCAGTTTTTTGTATTCTTCTAAAACCTCAAGTAACACGTCAGCTGTTGTCGCATGATCGTTAGCATTTTTTTCTGATCGCATAAACGGCACGGTTGCACCGAACGATTGGGCTACTTCTGCGATTTCTTTATCATCAGTTGAGACCATAATCTCGTCAAAACATTCGGATTGAATCGCCGCCGTAATGGGATAACCAATGACAGGTTTTCCCATAAACGGACGAATATTTTTGCGCGGAATTCGTTTACTGCCGCCGCGAGCGGGAATAATTGCAAGTGATTTCATATCCATTATTTTTTTGTTTCTTTTTTTATTGTGTGTTTAAATTTTAAGACGGCGAAATTTAATTCTATTGATGTTTCGGTATTGGTTGTTTCAAATTCTGGATCAAGTAACTCTGTGATTAGTTCGCCGCTTGACTGCATTAGTTTCTTTTGTGAATTTTTGTCCGATGTTGCCGCCAACTCATTTATCTTTTGGGATAACATGCGGACTTTGGTAAATGTTTCTACAATTGCAATTGTTGTTTGTACCGCAACGGGACTTTTTAATATTGTTGCCAACATGTACAAACCTTTTTCTGTAAAAGCTTGAGGACGTTTATGTTTTCCGCCCCAACTTGAAGTCGAAATTTTCGACTTCAAGTTATTCCACTCATATTGATTCAATTCAAATATATATCCTTCTGGAAATTTGTCGGGATTATTTTTAACGGCTTCATTGATACGTTTGGTCTCAACTCCGTACAATTCCGCAACATCGCTATCGAGTATCACACTTTGATCGCGAATCATTATTATTTTCTCTTCTACTTGATTAAATTTAACGATATTTGATATTTTTGTTACGTTGTGTTTAAGGAAATATTTTGAATGGAATTATTTTTATTTTTCAAGTAAAAACCACGTAGTATCGTCTTGAGGAAAATTATTGTCACGTTTCCAAATGAAACCGTAATCGACTAAATTCAAATCTGGATACTTATCCATTAATTCACCGGCAAAATCACGCTTAAATAATCTATCTTCATGACCGCGATAATTAATCGTTACAGGTACTGGATTATAGTATTCAGAAATACATATATATCTACTACTCGCTTTATACAAATTTTCGTAAACTTTGTGCAATGTATCTGGATTTATGTGAATCAAAACACCTTTAATTAACACAAAATCATACTGGTGTGGTAAAATGAAGAGGGTATTCCTCTCTCTCTCTCTCTCTCTCTCTCTCTCTCTCTCCCTGAAAGTTATATCCAAAATTGATCCATGAAATATTTCGGTTAGATTTAATTCCCTATCATTCTGTAATTGTTCACAAACTTTAGAATTAATTTCTATCGCAGAAAGAGTTGCTGATGGAAGTAAATTTTGTAGCGCATGCAAGTTCAGTCCAATGTTTGATCCGAATTCAATAATTGATTCTACGTTTCGTGTTCGGGAAATAATCTGAGCAAATAATCGGGTATTACTTGCGATTAGTTGTTCACCTTTATTTCGTGAAATATATTCATCTCCGAAATTAGATGCCCAGAATTCTTCTTGTGGTGTTGAATAATTTTTATTCATTTTTTATTTGTCCTTTCTAATCTAAAATTTAAAAAATTGATAATCAATCTAACAACAAATCCCAGTGAAATGGTGTACCTTGTTTTATATCTTTTGCGGCTTTTCTACCGATTACAATATTAATATATTTTGGTTGCAATCCCAAACCCGGACGTATTGAGCGGATGTTCTTTTCTGTAAATATTTCACCTTTTTTTATGTCTTCACAAACATATAATGAGCGTCGAAAAATGATTGATTTCTTTTCTGATTCGGAAACGCCGTAATGGATTTTACCTAACGCTTGCCATGCTCGTTTGGATTCTTCGACGAGCATTTTCATTTCGGCTGGTTCCATTGAAAACGCAGCATCAACACCGCCATCGGTTCGTGATAATGTAAAATGTTTTTCAATTATTGTTGCGCCATTTGCTATCGACGCGATTGAAACACCAATTCCCAACGTGTGATCCGACAAGCCAACTTCACAATTAAAAAGTTCACGCAAATGCGGGATTGTTCGCAAATTTGTATTTTCTGGTGTTGCCGGATAATTACTTGTACATTTTAGCAACACAATATCATTGCAACCGTTTTCACGAAGTATTCTCACTGATTCATCAAGTTCCGCAATCGTTGCCATACCTGTTGACATGATTACCGGTTTACCGGTTTTCGCAACTTTTTTGAGAAGTGGTAAATCAATATTTTCAAATGACGCAATTTTATAACACGACACATTTAAACTTTCGAGAAAATCAACTGCTGTTTCATCAAACGGCGTACTAAACGGAATAATATTTTTTTCACGGCAACGCTTAAAAATTGGTTCATGCCATTCATAAGGAGTCATTGCTTTTTGGTACAATTTATACAACGATTCACCTTTCCAAAGAGAATTTTTGTCTTCGATAAAAAATTCTCCCGTATCAATATCAAGAGTCATTGTATCGGCTGTATATGTTTGTAACTTTAACGCATGAACACCACAATCTGCCGCTGCATCAACAATCTCTAATGCACGTTCAAGTGATTGATTATGATTCCCCGACATCTCCGCTATAATAAACGGTTCAGTGTCAAGTGAAATTATTTTTTGATCAATAGTCAACATTGTTATCAATAAATTATTTTGTTTCCTTTTCTATTTTGAGAACATAACGATGGTCAGCAATTTCAAAAAACGCAGGATATTTTTCGTTGTCAACGATACGTAACAAATTAAATTGTTCACGGATAGTTTTGTCGATGTCTAATTTACTATCTGTAGGATACCGTCGTCTATAAAAAGTTGATTCTCCGATTTGTTCTCTTCCTACATCAATAATTTTCGGATAACTTCGGATAAAGTCCAAACACATATCACATGTTTTAATGGCTTGTTTATGTCTTAACTCATCTATTAGTTCGTCGCCTCTAAAAATTAAATAATCCTGAATATAAATTTTACCTGCATCAACTTGTTCATCGGCTTCACATAGCGTGATTGGTATTCTGTTTTCTCCTTCTAAAATTTGCCAGGTTAAAGGGGACATACCTTTACCTTTGGGTAAATTACTCTCGTGAACAACAATATTATGTTGGTGTTTATTTAAATATTCTTTTTTTAATATTTTGTCAAAACTAATAATGAAGCAAATATCGCCGTTACAAAGTTCGGTTGCCTCGTGAATCCATTGCACTTTGTATGGTTTCAAACGTTGTACAAGTTCAGGAATATATTTGTTCATCCATGTTGAAGCCGATGTAAGGATAGTAATTTTATAATTCGTAACATTACTCATAGCAAGTTACCTCCTTTCAGATTATTCTGATAGTAGATAACTTTATTAGGAAAATGTTTTTTGTAGTAAAATTTCTGTAAACTCTTGGCTGATTTATACGATTTTATCTTACCTCTCTCTCTCTCTCTCTCTCTCTCTCTCTCTCTCTCTGCTATTTTAACAAGGGCAAATAGTTTCAATGGTCCATAACCGCCAAAATTTGTGTCTGATGAAATCATTCTAGCAATACGATTAATGTCACTATCATATTTAGGAGTTTCACCTTGTTCTGCGGCGATTTTTCCATTTATTATTCTGGAAGCAACATAATAAAAACTGCTGAAATTTATGGTTTGATCTCTTTTGAATAAGCACTTAGTCAAATTAAATAATTTTTCTTCATCTATATACAGGTTATGCCAACGCATTTTAATCTCTGGAAGTTCTACCTTGTACCGTAATAAATTTAAATTTTTTAATTCTTGTTGACAATCTTCACACATTAAATAGAGTCCATTGGGACGCAAAATTTTATAAATTTCATTAACCGCTAACACTTGGTCTTCTAATGAAGTCAAATTTATCAAGCAACGATTTGTTATTACAATATCAAAATATTCCGGTTTAAGATTTAATTTTGTAATATCGCCAACACAAAATTCGATATTACGTTGACAATCTATATTTTGATTTAAAAGTTGTTTTTTAGCTTGTTTTATCATTTCCTCCGAATAATCAATCCCAATTATTGTTATTCTATTATGCAACGCATATTGAAATGTTGAAAAACCATTTCCACACCCGATATCTGCTACAATTGCTCCATCAAATAAAAACTTTTGAATATTCTCGATTTCAAGCTCTTTGAGATATAGATCCGGCATCGTTGCCAAAGGCGACGTACCCAGTGTCTCTGCTTGCTTGTCCCAATATTTTTTTATTTCATTTATGGTATTCATGTAAATACATAGAGTTAAGAAATAATGTTTGTTATGTGCTCGATATAATTTATGTCATTACAAAAATCGGCGAGCGAATCTGTGTAAATTTTTGTCGTTTCTAGTGAAATTGGTTTTGATAAATCAATTAATCTTAATATTTTTTCAAAATCGTAATTCCCCTCACCGAAATGTTTGTGACCATCAATTGGTGAATAGATATCATTATCGGATAAATGATATATTGTCGGGTTCAATTTTTCATATTCTGTAATTTCTATGAACGATTCTAAACATCGGCTATTTGCTGAACAAATACAATGTCCAATATCAAAACAAAAGCCAACACTTGTTTCTTTTATAATTTCTGCAACTGACTTCGGCGAATGACCATTACAAATAAGCGGCGGTTCATCTATTGTTCGATAGGGTTTGTTTTCAATCAGTATTTTAGGTTTCCAATTTTTTGGAAAATTGGAAAGTTGATAAATTGTTTCTTCATCTTTTCCCGCAACACCCGGATGAAAAATAACATAGTTCGCTTTTAATAAATCTGCAAACTTAAATGCTTCTTCAGCCAACACAACATTTGTTTTTCGTTTATTATTGTCTGCTAAATTCATTCCGTGCATAAAATGCGGTGCATGAATTACGTAGGGAATACTTATTGTTTGCCAAAGTTGAGCGTATTCATCAAAAGTATCCGGCAAAGCATATAATTCAATGTATTGACAAATATTTTCACGAACAAGCCGACACGCTTCGTCGAAATAATTTCGATTTGTTGACCAAA
>JAIROC010000001.1 GCA_031257735.1 Bacteroidales bacterium
CGGCAGAAATTTACAAGGAAACGCCGGAACAACATGCGGAACTGATACGGTATTTTCCGAAACCGATTGATGCAATTGATTACATCATGGAAACATTCCCAATCGTGAAACGAAAAGATATTGTTAAATATGGCGGAGTGTACAAAACAAAAGAAACAATTCTTGCCATGTACAATGAAATGGTTGCTGCCATTCAGACTGGTACTCCTTATAAAACTCACCTCGATCCTCCGCCAGGAGATAATAAAATAAGACATGGAGAAAGTAGTTTGAAAAATTTGGGGAAAGCCTTGTATTGGATATTATTGATTTTGAAAATTTGGAAACGTGCTATTAGTAGGGAAGTTTTAGAAAACACGATTTTATTGGCATATAATCCCGCATTACGAAGGAGGTTAGGTAATAAACAGAAACATGTAAATCAAAAACATAACATAAAATATCATAATTCACCTGAAATTGTTCATGGTATGGACACCATATTAAGTATGCTTGTGAACACAAAACAAATACATATTTCTAATCATGAAGGAATACAAATAATCTCTGTAATACCCAATACAAAACAATCTATAGATTTCTCAGAGAATGACATCAAAAGTGTCAAAGAGTCTATTGAAGTAGTCAAGAAATTGGGTGAAAAAAATATTCGATCCTACATACAAAATGAATCTTATGATACAGTTACTTTTTGATTTACAGGAAAATTTGTCTATCATTCCAGCGGTCAAACGGTCTGAACCTGTCGTTTGGATCGAACACCTTGCTATTGTCGATTCACTTAATGATCGTGCGGAAATAATACGCGAAGTTTCTTTCAGACGAGGTTTGAATATTATTCGAACTGAACAGAGATTACCTTCGGAAAAAAATAGTATTGGCCATGATGTTGGTAAAACTCTGCTTACTCGATTTATTCGTTATTTATTGGGGGAACAATTTTATGGAAATCGTGCCGTCAGAAATGCACTTTATTATTCAATGAAAGATGCGTATGTTATTGGCAGGATTTTTGTTAATGGAACATCATGGATTGTTGCCCGACCAATCGGTCAAATTGATACGCAAAAACATTTTGCTTTTCAAGGTGATGATTGGAAAGAGGCGTTGACCTCTCAGGAACACTCTAAATTTTCTCTTTATATTGATGCGATAGCTGATGCAATTTTATCGAATATTATTAATGTAAATCATTCAAGAGTGAATAAAAAAAATCAATGGCTTAATATTTTAGCTTGGCTGACACGTGACCAAAAATGCGCACTGCGTTCAATAACCGATTGGCGGCATCCGGCAACAGAATCAGGAACTGGACAAATCCAACAAAAAGAAGCAAATTATTTGATTCGGCTTGTGATAGATATTCTTGATACCGAAGAACAAGAAGCAATTTTTGAACATAAAAAGCTCTTGCAAAAGAAACGTGAACTTGTTAGTAAAAATGATAGTTTGCAAAGAAACTTAAATGCGTTACATGTTTTTCTTAACGGTTCGCATTTCGAAGTAAACCAAGATAAACAATTAGTTATAAATAAACACAAAAATGATATTCTGAAAAAAATTGCTGGATACAAAAGATTGCGGCAAGACTATAATAGAGTTCCCATTCCAGAAGAAAAACAATATACGGACAAAAAAAGCCATGTTGATCGTATTGACGGGCAACTTACACAATTAAAGAATAATTTAAAATATCAACAGGGATTACTTGATCAACGCCAAGCAGCAACAGATAACCAGCATTATGTAACCATTAAAGAACTTTGTACGCATGAAGATTGTCCTTTCAAAAAAAATAACGTATCTGCAATAGACTATGAAAAAGAATACAAAATTAAAGAATATAAAGAAGAAATCGAAAGAATAGAAAACGATATTGCAAAACTCATAAGTCAATATGATCAAGAAAAACGAGAGTTAGCTGATATTAAATCTTTATTGCTTCGTAAAAGAAAAGATATACAAAAAAGAATAAATGGTATTAATGGTGCAATAAGCCGTTTTTCAATTCAAAAAAAACAAATAGAACAATACGAGGAATACCTTGATGAACAGATTGAACTCAATAACGAATTGAAAAGTAACTCCCAACAAATTGATGAATCAAATAATAAACAACTGCGTATTAGAGAAGAATATAATGAAAGAAAACGAAAATATGAAACGTATCTTGAATTTGTAACACAACATTTGATGAATGAAAATGATCATTCAAAAATTACAATAGACGGTAATGGATTACAGGTAGATGTTGATAAAAATAGGGCGGGTTCAGGTGAGGCGAGTAATTCAGGAATGGTTCTTTCGTTTGATTGGGCGGCATGTATTGCCGGTATTGGTGGACTGGGATACCACCCGCGTTTTTTGATTCACGATAGTCCGCGCGAAGCCGACCGTGAACATGAAGCATACCAACAACTCTTTTACTTTGTAAGGCAATTAGATTCTATGTTTTCTGAAAATACACAACCATTTCAATATATCATAACGACAACAACTCAACCTCCTAATCTGGTTTTGGATGCTCCCTATGTAAGAGTTACATTACACTCACGGGATATTAATGGGCTGCTACTCAGAAGATTTTTTTAATTATTACTACATCGCAAATCGGTATTCTTATCTTGTAAACTAATATTTTGTATTGCGTTAAATACAAAAAAGACTTACTCAATATCGAATATTGATATTTTTCATATTATTACGTGTAAAAACGTGATTCAAAGAAACCAGTAAACTTCTTCTCATTTCATCTAATTTTGCTTTTTAGGTAACGGTAGATCGTCATTAAAAATTTGTTGATACGCCAAAGGTAACTCCCGGATAATAACAATCGCAAAAATTTATGTCAAGATGAATTTTTAAAGTAAAAATGGTATAGTAATCAATTGGGGATTCATTTTGCGTAATCATCTCGAAATCCTTTCCTTTTATCGTTTGTTTTGAAGGACAATTCATGCCCTTCTACTTTGTCTATGTTTAGAGTTACAGCATCAAAATCCATCCAAGTGCTGAAATGGTAAAAACTGGATATGAAAACATTTTGCAATAGGACACATATTCATAGTAATAATTTATAGTCTAACATCATTGAGAAAAATTAGAAGAATCTGATTCCGAATGGCAATCACATGAATATGGAGGAATCTCAATTTCTGGAATATGATCTTCATTGGTCGGTTTAGTATGAACCCAAATCCAATCAATCGTTACTGGCGACGGTAACATTAAAGGATGTGATTTATGATGTTTTTTAAAACCATCCCAACGCTCTTTCATCCAACGTATTTTTCCGGTTTCATTAACAATAGAATTTAATTCCTCTAAAAAATTACAAATAATGTTTACTTCCGATTGATCAAGGAGTGCTGTATTATGTTTATGTTCAGAATTTGTGTCTATATCTTTTTGTTCTTTATGAATTTTAAGTACTTGTTCAAATGATGTCCAAAATTTATTTTTAAGTTCTTTCTCTTTAGTACCTCGCTCCTCAATAATCGGTAGATGAGCAACTAATGAAAGCGAAGGAGCTAATACTTGTGGACGCGGTTGCCCCGGGATAGCGTAAAGAGGATCAATATCAGCAATCACCATTGCTTGTTCTTCCTTGTCCAAATAACCGCGTGGATTAGAATTTTGTTGGAAAATACCAGGAAGTACACCGTGATAGGGACCTCTATCAAAAGGTACATTGGAATTCTCTTTATCAATATCCCAACAATCTTGTCCGATAAAGCAACTACGACCATGTCCTTTGGGACCAGCGGCATTACAAAAAACTGTTGTAATACCAGTTGACAAATAAAGGGACTGACCGAGAAGTGTATAGTCTTGTGTTCGGGTACTCATCGCAGGAAGAAGGAGGATTGTTCGCCGAAATAAACGTCCAGAATTTAATGAAGTGTAATGTGAGAAATGATATAAATCGTTTATTATCGTTACTTCGGATCGTGTGCGGCTCCGATCAATAACCCCGAATTTTCGAAGTAACATATCATAGGATTGGGCAATTGAAAGAAGATTTGACGGGCTTGTTGCAAGAAAAGACTCAGAACAAATCAATTCAAGTGTATATATCCAAGGAATAAACGGATTATTGGAACTTATACCATCCAATGTAAAAAGCGGTTCGTACGTTTTAATTTCCGGATAGAATATTTCCGTTGCAGAAAGCGATGAATATTTTTTTCCACGTACAAAAAACGGCGTTCCACTTCCTGTCGGATTAATTACAGACAGTACGGAACTTAATGTGGGTTTGTTAAGCAATTGTTCACATAGAGGGGGGGCAATTTTGTATCCTGTCATACCTGGTGGTTTACGAAAAGTTCCTGCCCAAACGACTGTTCTTTTATAAGCTGAATTTGATTTACTTTGTGGTTGCCTTTGTAAAGTGTCCCAAATAAAATGAAGCGTTTCTGGTCGAACAGAATATTCTGGTAAAAGGAGGATATCAACATTAAAAGCGGTACACACTTCAATTGCTGCTTTAATGATTTGTTGACGGCGAAATTCAATATGGCTTGGTTTATATTGAGTTTCATGGCGTGATATAGCGTCTTTTTTTTCTTCTTTACAGCGATTAGAAATTGTTTTATCCTCATCTATTTCCTTGTACAAATCAAAAAGAGGATGGGAATATGTTTCATCGACTTTCCATTGAAGAAAAGCAATTCTGACGTGATTTTGATATTTATGAGAGCGATATCCCCAATATCCTTTCTGTAATTTAAATAACTCATTAATTTTTTCTTGATCAAATGAGCTATCATCCGAAGACAGCTCGCTCGCCCGATATTCAATATTTGAGATAGATTCTTTCTCAATATTTTTTGTTCCTTTATTTTTTTCAATGTCACGAAAATTATTTTGATTGTTTTCCGAAACAGGTATGTTATCGGCATCTAATGTTTTGTTGGACTGTTTTTCAGAAGATGTTAGTGGATTTCCTGATACGTCTAATTTGTTAAGTCCACTTACCGAAGCTAATCCTTTACCAACAACAGCGGTGGTTGCTAAATTCGGGCGCGCGGATAAGGTATAAATATTATTAATTTTTCCCTTTACCCCATTATTAGTTTATGAGCCGAAAACGTCTAGTTTATTCATCGTCCTTTAAAGCG
>JAIROC010000148.1 GCA_031257735.1 Bacteroidales bacterium
TATATTAATGATTGTTGCGGGACTGTTTATATCTTCCTGCGGCAAATATGAACTTTTCGAAAGAGAACATTATAAAAATGTGTTTGCTCTTTTGAGTTACGAGAGTGACAATATCTTCACGGAAGAACACGACCTGACAGATTCTCAAACAGAGGGTTACATTTCTGCTGTATGCGGCGGTTCGCTGCCTACCGAAAAGGATATTGATATCACGATAGTGGAAGACACTGATATTCTTTCTCGTTACAACATGCGTTTCACGAAAGAGGATGAGTATGTACAACTTGTTCCACGTAACCAGTATGAGATTGCAAGCTACAGCATCAAGATTTCTGCCGGCGAAAGAACAGGGAAAACGAAAATAACGATGCGGGCAAATGGACTTTCGCCGGATTCGGTATATGTCATTCCGCTGAAAGTAACGAAGTTCTCTTCGTACGAGGTCAATCCCGATAAAAGTTATATTATGTACCGTGTGCTGCTGAAAAACTATTATGCCAAAATGAATGCATCAAAAACGGGAACAACTTATAGCCTTCGCGGGAAACATGACAATGTCAATGTGATGTCAACCAAGGTGCTGTATCCTGTCGCGGGCGACAAGGTGAGAATCAATGCAGGCAACCTCACTTATACTGCATCATCGGCAATTTCTATCAACAGAACTGCAATCGTGCTGCAGATAGACGAATCGAATAAAGTGCATATATCTGCATGGAAAGATATCGAAGTGGAACAGATAGACGACGACCCCGACTATCCCAATATCTTCATGATAGAGGACACAGGATACAAAAAGTACAAAACTTTCCTGCTCCGCTATGATTATATATATGACGGAGTTCGGCACAGTATGCAGGAAGAACTGAGATACGATTTGGAGAATGATAAACAGTAATTTTTTAATTAAGAAATAAATGAAAACAGTTAAATTAAATGTACAAATGTGCTGTAAACTCGTTTTGTTTATGGCTTTATTAGGCGGATGTTCCGGTTATCCGGACTATGCGGTAACCAATCCTCCTTTCGTGGATATAACGTCTTTGGATATGTATATCGGCGACACTGTGCAAATCACTGTCAGCCCCGAAGATGCGACTTTCAGATGGTCAAGCGACAATGATGAAGTAATCAAGGTCAGCCAGACCGGAGAAGTAGTTGCCCTTAGCGAGGGTCTCGCGACAATCACAGTAGCATCGAATAACGATGAACTGAAAATCGACGCCAGAGTGAGAACGTTTATACCCTTGACCAGTATTGCTTTGACCGTTGACATCCTTACAATAGATATATTGGGAGATGGTCAGATCTGGGCGTATCCGGTACCCGAAAACGCTTCGGAAGCTACGTTTACTTATATTTCTACCAATACAGAGGTCGCAACAGTGGACGCAACGGGAGCTGTTAAACCGGTGAGTCTGGGTACCGCCGAAATTATCATTTCCTCAGGCAGTATAGAAAACAGATTAACGGTCAATGTTACTGAAATATATGCTGTAGTACCGGTCGATTTCAACACGCCCTCTAATATGACAGTGGTGAAGAATGATGCAGGTTACTGGGAAATGACGCCTACCCGAAATGACCCGTACTGTTATACCACCTCGGTGGGCGCTGACGTCCGCAGTAAAGGTTCTGTATTTTTCATTGTAGAATATCAAAGTTCACATGAGAGCAATCAGGGACAAATATTCTACTGCAAACCAAATGCGGCAGGAGGCGTAAGTTCCGATATGGACCTTCATTTCGACCAAACGGGAATCGACCCGACCAACGAATCGTTATGGCGAGAATTCAAATTCAGCCTCTCCCACGCGATTAATACTCATGGCTGGGGCGAAACTAATCATCGCCTGCGGTTTGATTATGTCCAGGATAATGCTCAGAATCGTATGCTGGTGCGTAATGCGCGATACGAGTATCGCTGAGAATAGTGTTGTTATATTAACTCCGGTTTAACGAGTAAAAAAACCAGCAAGGCTGCCCCCAAAAAAGGTAGCCTTGCCGTTTTTTTTGATAATACCCGGATACACAAGTTCGACGAATGGAATTAAGTGCGACTTGTGCTTATTCTTACCTTACTCTCTGCCTCGACCTCGCACTCGCACTCACCCCCTACCCTCCCCCACCCCCCAATCGTTTCGCTTCATTGGGGGTGGTGTGGTTGAATCTATATTAGTTACTTTCTCTCTTTATAAAATATTAAAATCGGATTATCCTTCAGATATAAATAATGCAAAAGAAGTGGTAATATTTTCTTGCTTGAATTTCTCACAAATTTTATTCTCTACAGTAATATTCTTTTTACAGCTAAATATCAGGAAAATAAATAAAATAAGCACTAAGTATTTCATATTGAATTATTTTAAAATAAGAATTAACGGATTATCGTCATCTTGATGTTTTAGCAGTTTTTTCCTGTCAATTTCATTAAAGACTGAGCTGTTTTTAATTTGTTTTTTATCGCGGTCTGTAATTTCCATAGATAATACACAATACAATGCCCCGTCTGCTACGCCTGCTATAGAAAAATCTTTTACCCGAAATCCATCGAAATCAATATTTTCCGAATCGTATGTTTTTTTATTTACCTTATCATAAAATAAAGCATAATTAATATTGTTATCCGTATTGGGAATAGCTTTCATGCAACTAAAAACGAGATATTTATTCGTCTCATACATTGCACTAATCCACATAGTTTCGCCTTTACCATAAGATTCCATATCGAAACGTATCAGTTCTTCATATCCCATTTTATCCATATTTCTGTGCAACCGTTCTTTCTCTTTGACTTGTATATCCGAGTAATACACAAAATACTTGGCATAAGTAGCGTGCATATCCGATATATCATATATAGTGTCACTGTATGCAAGACACAATATTTTATTGTTGTTTATACAGAGAGGCTTATTTCCCGCGCTATGAAAATATTCATTTATACTGTTTGATTTATGCCGTATATTCATAGTTTTACTGTCAATATATATCAAACTTTCTTTATTGTCGGGTTGAAAAGTTGCATCATTAAAAGCAAGATATGTCGAATCGTTTAAATAAATTGAATACATGGCAGAATAATTGTCATCCGGTTTCACTCCATATAAAAAATTACCCTGCATGTCAAAATGTAAAAAACTTCTATCGTCACAGTGTAAAACTAAATGATGCAGATTTTTATCAATCAGAAAATCATACAAACTTGCATACTCTTCCGGACCCTGTCCTCTTCGGTCTATACCAAACAAATATTTGCCGGAAAAATCAAAACACAAAATATTATTATGCGATTGTAATGAATTTAATGCAAATATTTTATTTCCATATATTTCTATACGGTCAATGGATAAGCCTACTAAAGAAGAACTTGTGGTTTCCAAGTCAACAATCTTTACTTCATCAAATAAATCCAATACATCTTCTTTAATTGTCGTCTTTGCTTGAATTATTTCAATATCTGTCCCATCTGTCTCAACTTTTTCGTGACGGCATGATGTACATATAATCAACAAAATAAATAAAATAAATATATACTTTTTCATGTCTTTTAATTTAATTAAAAAAAGATAAGGGAGATTTCTCTTTCCTTACCTTAAATAGCCTCTTATAGCTCAATTATGAGCCAGTACCATTACTACTATAAGAACAAGCTCCTCCATCAACGGTACAATATTTTTTCTTTTTTATACCGTCAGCTGTAGAACGCCTTCCTGTACAAACTGTAAGTAAACTCACATTAAACATTGCAAATCCTCCGATTGCTACTGCGACTATGCCACCCCAAATAAACCTGTTAAATCTATTCATTTTTATTTTTGCTTTACGTCCGACCTTATTCGGACCTTTGAATTATTAATACCATTATTTAAGCAAATTCCGCGCCAAACTGAAATCCATCATTTATGATTCAGGAACTGTTCATATTCCGAACGTTGTATGTATATCATTTCTTCCACGGTGCAAAGGTAATGCTTTTTTTTTCTACGTTTTTTTTTCTTTTTTTTAAGGGGGTTACCGAGTAGTTATAAGGAATTATTTAAATTCATAAATAACCAAAACAGGATTATCATCTTCGGACAGATTTTTCAATGATTCATCTAATTTGCATAATCCTTTGTAATATCCATATTCTTTGGACAATATCCATTCCGGCGGTACACATTCTATAAAACAGTTATTGCTTTGATTTGAATGTCCGTTATAGCTCATTGGGAACCATGATTCATAATTCGGAATTAAATCATTTTTCACTTTTCCGGCTTTCACTTCTTTTGTTTTTAAATCGTAAAAACAACAGTATGGTCTTGAATCAATATGAAAATCGCACAATAAAAAATTATGGAACACAAAAAAATTCTTTCTCACAATATATGGAAAATCTGCATCATTCATAATCGCATTTTTAGAATAATATTCATTAATATCTTTGTCGAAAGTTTTATCTCCAAACGATAATGTTATAAATTCCTGCCATTTGTTTTCACTGTTCCATTTATAGATTGTATTGCCGTATCTTGGCGAAAAATATATATGCGATTTTTGTTTTTGAAATAAATTTGACGACACCATATTTACTACGCTTTCAGGTGCTTTTTTGGGAAAAAACTCTTCAACCTTACGACCATTTTTGTCAATCATTAAAATCTGATTGTAGGGCGTCGGATGAGGCTCTCTGAAAATCCAGAAATATTCGTCATTCATAACGAAATTACCCGCAACCGAATGATGATTAATTTTTCGGACGAAATTAAAATCATTGTCATAATGTAATATAGCTTTCCCTATATCTGACAAATACACTCCATCATTTGTTACATCAAAATCAAAGAGGTAAATATATTCTCCGGGACCTTGTCCGATATTTCTTAATTTATAAAGAATTTCTCCCTCGTCTGTAAAAACAAAGAGGGCATTTGACAGTCTGTCAAGAATATATATCCTGTTATTGAATATCTCTACTTTCACAATTTCTCCTATCAATACATCATCGGAAGTTGCAAGTTTCACAATTTTTATATTACTGACATAATCGGATAATACGATTTCTTCAAGATTTTTGTAATCTATTGCCAGTACGTTGTCATGCTCTTTTGTATTATTACTACAGCATGATAATGTTATAATTAAGAAAAAAATAAGTAAATATTTCATTTTAATGTCTGTTTCTTTATCATTCATTTTAATTAATAAACAAGAAGGAAATCTTGCTTTTGCAAATTCCCTTCTTGAATAAAAGTCTGCTTAATTTTATGGACAGTTTGTTGCTCGACAAATATCAATTCCACCGAGTATACAAGCTACATGCGACCCTGTTTTAATCGCTCCGCCCGCAGCATTTTTGTAACAATCAAGAGTTAGATTAATGTATTGGTAACTACCTTCTCCGGTCAACGCTTCCACGTTAGCCATGTAAATAGTAGATGAACCAGTCTGTGAATTTAAACTCACATTAAACACTGCAAATCCTCCGATTGCTATCGCGGCTATGCCACACCAAATAAACCTGTTAAATCTATTCATACTTTTTATTTTTGCTTTACGTCCGACCTTATTCGGACATTTAAATTAATAATGCCATATCATACTACAATTTATGTGCCAAACTGAAATCTATCATTTATGATTCAAGAAAATCATTTAATATACAGCAAGATATAATGGAATAAATTTTTTATGCAAAAGTTAGAAAGACGAAAAACACTACGATTTTCCGAATTATACAGTTCGAAAAACTGTAGTACTCTTTATCAAAAATACGTAATAATCTCATTATTTTGCTTTTACAATAAAGCAATAAAGCAAAAAAGCAGATAAAGTCAATACAAAAAATACCATCAATAATAAAACGTGTATATTCATAATTTACAGTTCAATAAAATACAAATTCAACTAATAATGGATTTTTTTCCTGTATTTCTTTTTCATTTTTATTTTTGTATAATTCCTCGAATTTACAATAGTTGGGATTTTCACTGAATTCATTGTGTTCTTCGAGACCTGCCTGTATATCATCATGATAAACATAAGTAATAAAGCAATCTTTTACATCGGACAAACAAGCATATTCCATAAAGAATGGGGAAGTAAAAGTTACATCATTTATATCATTTTTTGATATGGTATGTTGAACTTTTCCATTGTCAACATTCAGTATTTGCACAGAAAAACCATCATTGGTTGACCCACAAGCAAATAAAAGATGTGTATTGCATCCTGCAACGCCATCTATGAATTTCAAATCAGGAAAAGTATTCAAGTACCTCAATCCATTGTTTTTTATTAAATCTTCTTCTCTTGAAGCTGTTAGAATATTGTCACTTAGTAATTTGCTGAAAGAAAACTCATTATTGTTAAAATTGTAGAATACAAAATCATTGGAACGACCTATCTGAGTGATTACCTTGTTATATCCATATGTAATAAATGCTATATTTCTTCCCAATCGCATGGATTGAAGACTTTCGATTTTTTTGTTTATAATTTTACCCGATATGTTAATTTCATAAATTACATATTTTTCTCCGGATGAATACAATAAAATTCTATCTTCATTTACTATTTTAATGTTGAATCCTATAATATCCAATGGGACAGTTTTTATATATATTCCATATTTATCATATAGCAACAGTTTATTTATATCTAATATTGCAATGTTTCCATTCTCAAAAACATCATAATCGGAAATTGAAGAATATTCTCCCTGTCCCTGTCCTATCCGTCCTATTTTGTTTATAAATAATCCGGTACTGTCAAATACAAGTAATTCTTTTCTATCACTTGAGATAAAATATTTATTCACAATTTTCTTAATTTTCCCAATGTGTCCGCCAATTAGAGACTGGTCTGTTGTTTCTAATTGAATAAATTTAAAACTTTGTAACATGTCGGATATTTGCTGTGGCTTACTTGCCATAGATTTTAAAGATGTTATAGATTCGTTTGAGAATTGTTGTTTTTCCTTACAACATATTGCAATTACAACCATTGACAACATTGACAACATATATATATGTTTCTTTTTCATAATGCAAATTTATTATTTACTCTAAATAAAACCAAATAAAAAAAGCAAGACTTTTGAATATCTTGTTTTTTTTAATAATTGATTATTTTGGACAATCACGAGTTACGGTTCCACAAGAACACGAATTACCATCACCATTGACTAAACATGCCTCATAGTCTCCATTTCCCCATCCTGGGCAATCAATCATTTTCCATTTACAAGTACCCGAATTTCCTTCGATTGACAACGCTTCCAAATTAGCCTTGAAAATAACTGGCAACTTATTCTGTGAATTTAAACTCACATTAAACATTGCAAATCCTCCGATTGCTACTGCGGCTATGCCGCTCCAAATAATTTTTTTAAATCTATTCATTTTTATTTTTGCTTTACGTCCGACCTTATTCGGACCTTTAATTAATAATACTATGCTATAAGCAAATTCCGTGCCAAAACAAATTGTATTGACGTACCGTATCTCGTATCTATGCCATATTTTGTCGTATCTCTTTTGCTCATATAAACCGGTTCAATATTTGGAATAATAACAGTTTTACCCACCTATTCTTTAAGAATATATGATTGCATTTTTCATAAATTATTTCATTTTTACGACATATAAAACAGGGTTGTCATCTTCCGATAAATGCATTTCTTTTATATATTCTGTCGGATTTTTTTGAAACAGTATCGCAGGATAAATATCGGCAACAAATTCTTTATTGGCAGTCAAATATCTAAAAAACAAAGGATAATAATTCCCCAAATATTTATCAGAGATGTTCTCTAAAAAATAATTTTTTGCAGTATGGGATTTTTTGTCATAAATACTGATTACAAATTTATCATTATCTAAATAATAGACTATGGCATGACCGGTATTTTGCGTAAATGAATAGATATCGCCTCTTAAAGTTTTCATTTTTTCTTTCAAAACATTCTCATTAAGTTTTTTCAGTTCCGCAAAATCTATTGTGTTTTTACCGAAATCAATCGCATATTGACCGGTAATATCTTTATGATTTTTTATCAAATAAATATAATTGTCAATATATCTTATGTATTGCATACCGGAGTCAACGACTTTCAGAGGATGCACAAGAAGCACATCGTTTTCACTGAACTCTTTATCCGGAAAAAATTTCTGTTTGATTTTGAAGTTATTGTCTGTTATCACCAGATTAAAAAAATCAGGTTCCTGAACGATGAAATAAAAATGGTCATCGAAATATTCTATTTTCCAAGCCCTTAAATTCGATTCCAGCGTATATTTTTTCTTGAAATGTCCCGTATAATCGTAACACATTATGACGCCTCTTGCACAGAGCAAAAAAATCTGCCGACTCACACTATCTACACAAAAATCGTATAACTCAGCATATTCTCCCGGACCTTGACCAATATTTCCAACCGTATTTATAAATTTCCCTTTATTGTCGAAAATTAATATTTTATTATTTCCGGCAGGGTCAAATATGAAAATCCTTTGACCCTCAAAAACAATCTTTCTAATCCATTTAATCAGACAATTATCGTTTGTTTCTAATGGGATAAAGTATGATGTATCAATAAATTCGGATGTTAATAAATTTTCATTATCCGTTTCTGTTGAAAAAATAATTTCGTGCGCATTAATCTTTGTTTGTTTTTCTTTATTACACGAAATCAGGGTAACAATCAATATCAAGTATATGTATTTGTTCATTATTTTAAATCCAAAATTCTTAATATTGGATTATCATCTTCTTTCAGATTGGTTACTGATTTGGGAATTTTGCTTTTATTTTCTTCTTTATCAAAGAAATATGATGCGAAAATTGGATTAATTATTCTGTTATCTTTGATATTTGTGAGATAATTAAGAGCAAAACTGAGATTGTCAAAGTCATTCTCAAATTTTTCTATCCGTTTCAATTCTTTAGTGGACAGATTGTACATAACCATAAGCGGTTTATTTTTGTTTCCATAATACAGAAACAGCCGGTTGTCGTAAATGGCAAAACCGTGAATGATAATTCCTTTGGCAACAGCGTCTTTCTGTTTTGCTAAACCGTCGACGTCTTCGGGATTTACTGCATATTGTCCTCTGTTGATTATAAATTCCGGTATTACTCCGTTTTCGTCAACGGAAAATATTGTATCCTGAAGAGGAGGATAATAGAAAATTTTGTTTTCGTACGCTGTGAATTTAGGCGCATAAATAAATGGAGACAGTGATTTCATATTCACCGTACGGTAGTGCAATACTTTATTCAACTGTCCTGTGTCATCTAAAAAAATCAGTTCGGGGACAGGTTCTCCGTATTTTCTGCCAATTAGAGGGTCCTGATAGCATATAAATCCGGCAGGCGATTTCATAACATTAGTTATGCCTTGAGGTATCTTGATAGATTTCAGATATTTATTATCAAAACTATATACGAGTATTTGTGAACGCGGACTGTCAAACAGATACACATGTTGAGCGTCCACACCGCAATCGTCCAATGTGGTATATTCGCCCGGACCTTGTCCATGCTTGGATATTTTATGCAGAAATTTTCCCTGTTTGTCGAACATATACAGGTGCTTATCCCTGACAAAAAAATAGTCGTCCGTCGCTATTATACTCTTGATGTTAGCAATCAGGGCTGTGTCGGTGGTTTCCAGCGGAATATACCTTATATTGGCGAGCAGGTCGCTCGCCTTTAATGTTACAAGGCTAAATTCCTGTTCCAAATCAATATCTCTATACGACTTACGCGAATCGAAACAGCCTGTCATAAAACTAATTATTAACAGACTAAAACAAATGTTTCTTAATGTTTTCATATACATGTGTGTTTTTTATATTATAATATTCTACGATGCAAAGGTAATGCTTTTTTTATTCTACGCTTTTTTCTTTTTTGGGATGTACGACAAAATTCCCTTTTTATGTTTTTCCACCTCTCCCATCTCCCCCACCCCCCAATCGCTTCGCTTCATTGGGGGGTGAAAAGAGTTCATCATCCGTTTCTATTGGGACAATAGATTCGATTTCAAAAAACTTTGTTAACGAACCTTTTACTGATTCTTCAGGTAAATCCAAAATTTTTTGGTCTTTTTCCTCTATTGTTTTCTTACTTCCACAAGAGGAAAAAAACATTACAAATAACATAAAATATGTTATACTTTTCATAATGATGGAATTATATGAATTTCCTCTCGTATTATAAAACACACCTGCGACAATAATCGTCGCAATGCTTACGATACTCTTTCTTTTCATTTCTTTATTACATTTATTAATTATTAAAATATATATTAACGTGTGATACGCAAATTCCGTACCAAACTGAAATCCAATTTATTCGGTTTGTAATTTAATCAATTCTTCCCGCATTTCTTTCACTGCCATAGATTCGACTTTCGGCGGTTTGGTAAGAAC
>JAIROC010000155.1 GCA_031257735.1 Bacteroidales bacterium
TTTTTTTTATCACATCAATTTTTTTTTGTGGAATAATGAATTTGTATAAAAAAAAGTTGTACTTTTGTCCGACCGTTCAGTCAATCTAAAATAATATAATATATGCCAAGAACAACAGAACAATACGAAGAATTACGGAATGAAAAAAAACAGTTGATTGCAAATATCGCATTAAAATTATTCGCCAATCAAGGATATACAAAAACTTCTATTAGCGCCATCGCCAAAGAAGCAAATATATCCAAAGGATTGATGTATAATTATTTTCAAAGTAAAAAAGAATTATTGGAATATATCACTAATTCTTTGAGCAACGATTATACCCAATATATCGACCCGAATAAAGATGGAATCATTACTGATGAAGAAGCATTGAATTACATTGATATTACCTTTACGATGTTAAAGGAACGAAGAGAGGCGCTTAAAGACTATTACCAATTGGCTTTTCAACCGGAGGTGATGGAAATCTGGAATGATCCGCGTCTCATTCATGAAGATGTAATGAAACAAAGAGATTTATTTCTCAACTATTGGGCATCCAAATTTCCTGATACAAAGCCTGAAATAGCAAAAGCAAATATCATCGCTTTTATAAAAGGATTTGTAATGTTGTATGTCTATATGCCCGAAATGTATCCTGACGACTTTTTAGACGAATATAAAACATATTTAAAACAATTTATTACTAACCAAACAAATTAATAAAAATGAAAAAACATCTGACAACCATTAGCCTTTTAACTATTTTCTCCTTCTTTTTCTTTACATCCTCTGTCTTTGCTCAAGATGCCAAAGAAATTGTTCGTAAAGCAGAAGAAAAATTCAATGGAGAAAAATCAAGTTACAGTGAAATGACAATGACCATTGTCCGTCCGAAGTATCAGCGCAATGTCGAATTTAAATCGTGGAGCGAAACAACAGGTAATTCCCTGACATTGATTACAGCTCCCGCAAAAGAAAATGGACAAACTTTCCTCAAAAGCGGAAATAACATGTGGAGCTGGAATCCAAGTATTCAACGGCTTATTAAAATGCCTCCTTCTATGTTGTCGCAGGGATGGATGGGGTCGGATTATACCAATGATGATATTCTGAAAGAATCTTCTTTGGTGAAAGATTATTCACACAAAATAACAGAAAAAGAAACTATTGACGGAATGTCCTGTTATAAAGTTGAACTCCTCCCGCTAAAAGAAACCAATGTGATATGGGGAAAAATTATTATCTGGATTGCAGAGAAAGAATACTTCCAACTTAAAACAGAATTTTATGACGAAGATAATTATTTGGTCAAAACACATAAATCCTCCAAAATACTACTCTTTGACGATAGAAAACTGCCTTCTGTTATGGAAATCCTTCCTGCAAACGAACCGGGAAATAAAACCGTCGTAACCATCAAAGCCATAAAGTTTAATATCAAAGTGGAACAGGATTTCTTTTCACAACAAAACATGAAAAAAATAAAATAAGAACAATAAACATGAAAGATATTATCAAAATAGCCTGGCGCAATTTGTGGCGAAATCGTCGACGGACAATTATTACAGCATCTTCTATTTTCTTTGCCGTATTTTTTGCTGTCGTTATGCGTTCTTTTCAGATAGGAACTTACGACCACATGATTAAACTCAGTATAGAATCCTATTTGGGATATTTGCAAATCCAAAATCCTGATTATTTCGATGATCCTTCCATTGACAATGTGTTTGAATTTTCAACGGAAATGTTGGAAGAAATTACAGCCATTGACAATGTAAAAGTTGCCGTTCCTCGAATTGAAACTTTTGCCTTAGCTTCTACGGGAATGCTCTCAAAAGGAGTGGTACTTACAGGTATCTCGCCCGAAAAAGAAAAGAAAATGTCCAATCCCGAACATAAACTGATACAGTATGCTATCTCGGATCAATCTATTGAACATCTGCAACAGAAAATCAATGCGGATCTTATTGAACGACTGAAAATACATAATCATGCCTCCTTCACTTCTGCCGAAAAATTGGCAACAGAACTTAACCTGCAAACCAAAGACAGTATTATTCTACAGACTGTCTTGAATGAAACGCTTATTCCTTCTAAATATTTATCTGAACATGACGACGGCGTTCTTATATCCGATCGTCTGTCGAAATACCTGAAACTAAGTATCGGTGATACAATTATACTCATTGGACAGGGGTATCAGGGAAGCAGCGCCGCAGGAATTTATCCCGTTCGTGGAATAGTGAAAATGCCATCGCCCGACTTGGACAATAAATTAATTTACATGACAATCGACAATATTAATACATTCCTGGGTTTGTCGGGACAGCTTACCGCTATCGCTATTAATCTGGACAATACCGACAAAATGCAGGAAACAGAAACAATACTCAAACAAACATTTGAAAACACAAAAACAAGCGTAAAGAATTGGGAAATATTATCTCCCATTCTCAAACAACAAATTGAAGGAGATTCCATATCAGGAATTATGTTTTTAGTGATTTTGTATGTCATTATCTTTTTTGGCATTTTCGGCACAGTACTCATGATGATATCCGAACGTATGCGTGAATTTGGCGTAATGGTAGCCATTGGGATGAAGCGGTTCAGGTTGGCTCTTGTCGTTGTGATAGAAATGTTGTTTTTGGGGTTAATAGGAATACTGTCAGGGATGTTGGCGTCTATTCCCGTTATTTTGTATGGCTATTATTTTCCTGTGAAATTGACAGGTTCTATGAGAGATATGATGTTGGAGATGGGCATTGATCCTGTATTGCCTTTTGCATGGTTTGACGGTTATCTTTTTATGCAGGGATTGGTTGTTTTCTGTATGATATTAGTCGTCTGTATTTATCCTTTACGAGTGATTTTGAAATTGAACGCAATAGAAGCAATACGGGGAAAATAAAGTAATTTTAATTCAAATACAATAATAATACGCATAATGAAAGAAATTATTAAAATAGCATGGAAGAACGTATGGAGAAATAAGAAACGCAGTATAACTGTGGTGATTGCCGTGATACTTGGTATTTCTGCAGGGGTATTTGCAGGAGGATTGTTACAAGGCTGGGTTAATCAACGGATAAATCTCGTAATTTATACGGAAAATGGACATATCAAATTGTATAATCCTGATTTTCTGAACAACGAAGAGATAAATAATTATATTCCCAATAGAGAAGCTATTCGTCGTTTTTTAGAAAAGGATACAGCAGTAAAAGCATTCAGCGAACGGATAAAGTTAGTTGCAATGGGAACGACTTCGCGAGGAAGCGCTTCTTTGATGTTACAGGGAATTAATGTTGAAAATGAAAAAAAAGTATCCCAAATATATACATACATCATCAAGGGAAACTATTTTGAAGATGCGATGTCTTATCCTGTTGTTATCAGCGACAAAACAGCAGAACAGTTACGAATCAAAAATTATATGCTGACGACTGAAATATTAGACAGTCTGAAAAATACAGGCATCCCGGCATCGGTCATAGATACATTGAAATCTATCGAAAACATACGATTTGAATCCGAAAATAAAATCAAAAAGGAAATCTCAACCATGCTCACTGAAAAAGAAATTGCCAACTATGGATCAGTCATTCTGCAAATATCCGAACAATACAGACTGCGTTCTAAAATTGTTTTTACATTTACAGATAAACAGGGGGAACTGATAAATCAGACATACAAAGTTTGCGGCATCTATAAAACATCCAATATGATGTATGATCAAGCGAATGCCTTTGTTTTACAATCAGATTTATCTGCAATCGCAGGACTGAATGAAGATGAATTTCACGAGACGGGGATTTTATTAAATGAAAATACAAATGAGAAAAATGTCCAGATCAGCATAAAAAAAGCCTTTCCCGAACTTAGCGTACTTACATGGAAAGAACTTTCTCCTGACGCCTCTTTGGTTTCGGAATATATGAATATTTATTCCTTTATTTTTGTGGGGATTATCATGTTTGCGTTGGCGTTTGGGATTATTAATACTATGTTGATGGCTATTTTGGAACGTACCAAAGAATTGGGAATGTTAATGGCTATCGGAATGAACAGGAAAAAAGTTTTCAGCATGATTATGATAGAAACTGTTTTTCTGACGATAGTAGGAGCAATAGCAGGCATGGCAGCAGGCTGGCTTTTAATTCAGATTACAGGAAAGACAGGGCTGAATTTCAGTTCTGTCGGGGAAGGATTTGAAGCTGTGGGATGGGCTGCTATTGTTTATCCGACAATTGATGCCTTTTTCTTTTTTGGGATTATATTGCTGGTAATCGTTACAGGCATTTTGTCGTCGATTATTCCTGCGCGAAAAGCCTTAAATCTGAACCCCGTAGAAGCTATACGGATGGATAATTAATTTAGAAATCATGAATTATTTACTTAGATAATAATAATAAAAATGAATGTAATAGAAGTTAGAAATTTAGTAAAAACCTATACCAATTCGGTATTGGAAGTTGTGGCAGTAGATCATGTTGATTTGACGGTCAGCAAAGGAGAATTTACAGCGATTGTGGGACCTTCCGGTTCAGGAAAAACAACCCTCCTCAATATGATTGGAGGATTGGATAAACCAACTTCCGGTATTATCCGTGTGAACAACAAAGATATTACGCAACTTAATTCCAAAGAATTGATTAATTTTCGTCTGCACAATATCGGTTTTATTTTCCAATCCTATAACCTGATACCTGTCTTGACAGCAAAAGAAAATGTTTCCTTTATTATGGAAATGCAAGGCATGAACAAAAAAACAGTCGAAGAAAGAGTAAATGAAATTTTGATGGCAGTCGGCTTGGGCGATCGTATGAACAGTCGTCCCAATCAATTATCGGGTGGTCAGCAGCAACGGGTAGCGGTTGC
The DNA here is from genome assembly GCA_031257735.1 of Bacteroidales bacterium. Lineage (GTDB taxonomy): Bacteria > Bacteroidota > Bacteroidia > Bacteroidales > WCHB1-69 > JAIROC01. Next base: position 4,867 of record JAIROC010000155.1, read on the forward strand.
ACGGGCAATGGCATCCCGTCCACAGTTTATTATTGCCGATGAACCTACTGCCAACCTCGATTCCAAAACCACAGAGAAATTGCTGGACTTAATGGAAGAATTAAACGAAAAAGAAAATATTACTTTCCTTTTCTCTACGCATGATCAGCGTGTTGTAAATAAGGCAAGACGTATTATTGTGCTTGAAGACGGCAAAATTGTGCAAGATAATAAATCGGTGAACAAGTAAACAAGTGAACGAGTGGACGGGGGGACAGGTTTTGTTCACTTGTCCACTTTAATATCGTAAAGAAAAAAAGATGAAAAAAGCGTTGGTAATTTTCTTTTTTGTGTTTCTGACTGCTACGTTGAAGTCTCAAGTTTTTCAATTGTCAGGGTATTTGAAAGAGATGCATTCTTTTTATTTTCTGCAACATGAAATCCCCTTACCGAATGGAGATTCTACAAAGTTTACCTATTACAATCTCTTCCACAACAGGCTTAATTTTACGATTCGTCCTTTTCGTGGTTTTCAAATAGATGTTGGTATGCGAAACCGATTACTCGACGGCGCTTTGATACGGGAAATCCCGCAATATGCCGACATTTTATCCCTTGATGACGGAATTGTAGACCTTAACTGTAATATTATACATAGTGGAGGATGGTTGTTTAACAGTTCTTTTGACCGTTTTGTGTTGGACTATTCATGGAGAAAATTTCAAATCAAAATCGGACGACAACGTATCAATTGGGGGATTAATCTGGTGTGGAATCCCAATGATATATTTAATGCTTTTTCGTATATGGACTTTGATTATGAGGAACGTCCCGGCAGTGATGCGGTTTCTTTCACGTGGTATTCTTCGTCATTTTCTTCTTTGGACGCCGTTTTCAAAATAGACAAAGACTATACAACTACGCTGGCTGCCCGTTATTTATTTAACGTGAAACGTTACGATATTCAAGTAATCGGTGGAAAATGTGAAAAAGACCTTGTAGTTGGAGGCGGGTGGTCGGGCAATATCAAGAATGTTTCTTTTCGCGGGGAAGCAAGTTTTTTTGTTTCCGTTTTCGACAAAGACAATCGAGAAAAAACAGCGCTATCAGCCACAATCTCGGCAGATTATACGTTTAACAATTCCTTATATCTTCACGGCGCTTTTTTATTCAACAGCATGGGGACAACCAAAAAAGAAGGAGGTATATCTCTCATAGGTAGCGCTCTCAATTTAAGCGCCAAACAATTGTCTATCGGGATGTACGAATTATTCGGACAAATCTCCTACCCTGTTCTTCCCATATTACGTCTCGATTTGGTAAGCATGTTCAATCCTGCCGATATGTCTGTTTATTGCAGTCCGGGAATGACCATTTCTTTGCATGACGATATCGAATTACTTTTACACGGTCAGTTTCTGTTCGGCAAACAGGGAAGCGAATACGGCGCAAATGGAAATACCTACGCTGCCTCCTGTCGCTTGAGATGGAGCTTTTAATATGAATTATGAATTATGAATTATGAATTATGGAGCGAAGCGAAGAACAGCGGAGCTAATTAGTGTCTGTCTATAAAGTACAAATAGGGTTGTTTCAAAAGCGCTCCCCGCAACAATCAGCACGTCATTGCGGGTCAAGCCCGCAATGACGTGCATTGTTTGAACGGCGTTGATGATTACTTTTTTATACTTTATAGACAGGCTCTAATCATGACCCGTAAGAGCAGCGGAGCTAATTTTCAATTAACGAAGTTTTCAATTAAAAAAAAGGCTACCTATTACTAAGTAGCCCAAGTTGAAAAGGCATAACCAAATTAAACAACAATAATCGTTATGAGTTATGAGTTGTGAATTGTTGAATTACGAGTTGTCAATCTAAAATAACCCATAACTCATTTAATTATCAATTGCCTTACGAGTCGTTGTCCTTTGTATTCCATAGAGTAGAAGTAGACGCCTGCTGCAAATGTGCTTGTATTTAGTTCAAGGCTATTTGTGCCGCGTTCTGTTTCTATTGTCTTTGAATATAAGAGTTGTCCTGTGATACTGTGTACATGGAAAATCACTTCTCCTGCTTCGGGTACGTTGTAATCTATACGCGTACTATTGTTGGCAGGGTTAGGAATGTTCTGACTAAGCGTAAAGACATTTGTTCCTTTGATTAAAGCGATGCCTATTCCGGGATCATCAGTTGCACTTGTATCAATTGCATTACGTGTGATAGTTATAGTATCATCTCCGGGATAAAGGTCTACACTGCCTAAATAAACTTTTATATAGTATATCGAATCATCCGGTACAGTATATTTCTTTGTAAAGGAAAAGGGAAGTGTAGAATGATGATTGACAACAGAAATAGTATCCGTTAAGGTTTCTATGACTTGTCTGTCCTTATCTTCTATCAAAGCCGTAACAGGTATATTCGTAAATGAATTAGTCTCACTTTTATTCTCTATCACAACGTTTATAGTTTTTGTTAAACCTGTTGTGTCTATCGAACCACCTAAATCGCCGGCTGATAATATAAGATTATCTATATCTGCACATTCATTTGTATCATTGCTGACATGTACCTTTACAGAATCACATCCTAAATAGGCTGTTACTACTATCTGATAACTTGCTTCATCAGGAACGATATACGTATTGACAAATGTATACAAAGTATCTTCTCCTGCCTGTAAATCTATGCTACCGATTTCCTTAACAAACGCCATTGTATTATCTCCTGTGATACGTAGCATGAGTTCTATGCCTGGTAAATCAACATTGCCTGTGTTTTTCAGATAAATTTGCTGCTGTACAGGCATTCCTATTGGAAAACAATCTATTTCACCTGTCAATGAATTTACCGTTATAGACAAAGAAGGATTAATGTCTATTTGAAGTTTCGCTGTATCGTTTAACGAATTATTATCTACAGGATTGCTTAAATAAGCCTTAATGTTTGTAACATTCGTTAAATCAACGTCGGTTGCAACTGGAACCATCATTATGCCACTTCCTGCTATTGTCCCTGTCAATGGATAAGCAATGGTTTGCTGAGAACCTATTCCCACAATTAGACTGTCGCCCTGAATATCTATTGCCTGATTTGTTATTGATCTTAGAACAACTTTCAATTCTTTATGCTCCATGTCACAAAGAGTTACTTCCGGCGATATGATTATTTCCGACACTGCCAAATCCGGCGTGGAAGTAATCGTAACATGACCAAGATACTGCGCTGATGATGTGTCGTACTGATTCATCGTTTCAAACTGTATCATCAGACAGACGCCATTTATAAATGGTTTTAAATTTATTACATATTCTTTCCAACCAACAAAGCCTGTTGCTGTATCTTTTCTATATAAAGTTATGGCGGTTGTTAGTTTGCCTCCTGCTATAATATTTACATCCGTATACGACCTATCTTTTGCTACTGTTGAATCATGATAGTACCAGAATTTCAGCACAGGATCAACCACCTCGCTCAAATCAAGTTGAGGCATGGATAATTGCGTCATCGTTCCAAAATCTCCTACATATCTCAACATACCTCCTCCAACAGGCGGAGGTGATATTTGAGCGTCTGTATAAGGCGTCCAGATTTCTTCCCCTATCAGAGGAATAGCTTCAAATTGTGATGACAACACATTGCCGCTAAAATCTTCTTCCATCGGCAAACCCAACAAATCGGAAGTATAGATGTAATTCATGGTATCATCACAGCTATAGTTATCGGTAGCGCTTCTTAGCCACGCTTTAACCGTATAGCTTCCTGCATAGAGATGCATGGAAGACAACAGGGTTACGGTCATGGCTTTTCCTGATGCAAGATTGCCTGTATTCAAGGTTGTATCGCCATGATAAAATGTTCCGCGCGGATTGGTGATTCCATAACTGATGGTTACATTGTTACGGGTGAAATCATGGTTGTTTTCTCCCAAATTCCACAGCTTAATGACTACAGGCGAGGTAGTATCTACACACACATCTATATTCGTATTTACTGGAGATACCAATTCATCAAAAACAGCCAGGTTATTGCCTGCGTATACATCTTCTACACCGCCGGATATAGTTGTTATCCGTACAAATCCATGTCCCGAATGACCGGTTTCCATTACGCCTGTTGGTGATGGAAATATTAGCGTTCCATCTACAGTAACAGCATTTGTTAAATAGTGATTACTGTTTAACAACCATGTTCCTCCTGTATAATTAGATGATGTATATCCTGCACTATCATTTTTTTGGGTATATACCCATCCTGATCCGCCGCCGCCGTTTTGCATATCAGCGCCGATTCCATCGTTGGCGCTTCCTCTTCCGCCGCCGTACCAGCCGCCACCACCGCCGCCGCCATCAGCCATTAAGATATTTGCGCCTTGTCCAAACCCAACATCTCCTCCATTGGTTAAAGCGCCCGGCGCTGTTTGTGTTGCGCCCACAGTAGTATTAAGGTAACCATGCGTACCTGCAATGCCGCCTCCAGCGCCACCAAAATCACCAGCATCTTCACCGCCGCCGCCGCCGCCACCGGCTACAATAGCTCTTGCATAATAGGAATCAATACCTATTCGTATGTCTGAAGCTCCACCACCAGAAGCTCCCGGATCTAATGAGCCGGAACCCTTAGCGTTGCCGCCTCCATTAAAGCCACCCGGTATCAGTGAGCCGGTATAGCCTCCGACCCCGTGACCGCCTACATAGACATAGACCGTGGTCTTTTCCGGTATGCTTATCGTTCCCACCGAATAACCTCCTTTTCCGCCAATTCCTACGTCTGTTCCAATGGGTTGCTGATACGCCTGTCCGCCGCCTTCTGCTCCCCAACATTCTAACTCATATACGCCTTTAAGGAGGATGATGGCTTGCATTTCTCCCGTGTATGGGAAATCAATAACGCGGGGAATTTCTCCATCATCATAAAATGCTATACAAGTAGTATCTCTCAAAGTAACACTGTTCCCAATATTATCAGTTATCTGCACTTCATATATTATTTTGCTGCCATAATACTGTTGTAGAACTCTTGCTACCCATTTGTCGTCTCTTTTTACCATTGGAACAGTAATCGTATCACGTAAAGTTGAATTACAAGATTCTACATATACATTCATTGGCAGAGAAGTAAAAGACAGTCCGCCGCCATCACGTATGCTTACATATACATCAAATGACAAATCATCAATAGTATCCGCTACAAGGGGACTTGTAAAATCTGCCAATGGCGCCAGATAAGCCCAGTCAGTTACCGTATCATTCCTGTTTACTATATCTGCCTGTCCATTTACTGTTTTTACCCATACCACTATATTAAAGGTATCGGCTCCTGTTGCGACAAATGAACCTATTGGGATTCTCTGTTGTGCAAGTGATATAAAAGGAGACGATGGTATCCATGTAGCGGGATTTGATGCTTGCTCTACACCGTTAAGGCTCCAGCCGAATGTCGCTTCAGTGACGGGAACACCCATATTCATGGCTTCTACGATTACCTGTACCGTTTCTCCTTTGACAATATCATACTTCCACGGAACAATCTGCAACAACATTAAATCCTCTCCTGTAGGATAGAATTCATACGCACCCATTGTAGTAAAAGCTAATCGTGATACACCTTTTATATCTTGATTAACTATAGTGCGAGGAGCCGTTATTCCAATATTGCTATACACATCCAGATTAATAGACGAATCAATAAAATCAGGCTTGATATTGACCGAATTGGCGTTCTGCAGCGTTCTTGTCTGTAAGTCAGCCAATGAGGGAGACGAAGTCCCCAGATTTGTTCCGGTAGAAAAAAAAGTATTATAGTCCATTGTAATACCAATGCTGGGTGTGGCGTTTCCACTAAGCGCTAAATTACCTGCATTCGTTCCCGTACAGATAAAGAGATTATTCATTATCGAAGTGGGATATGAGGTGGTTGAATTGTAAATATACATGCCATAATTGGTTCCTGTGCCTGCACCATAAACACTGTTATGGATATAATCTATAATACCATAATAGTGGTGCAATCCATAAAATGTTGATCCATTAACCAATCTTCGGATTTCATTATTGGCTACCAGCGCTGGACCGCTTGCACCGGTACTGCTCGTATTAATATAATTATAAAAATAAATACCATAAGATGTACCTGTACCGCGTATAGTAATTTTATTACCGATAATACCATCCTCCACTCTGATGTAATTATAGAAATACATGCCGTATTGTGTAGCTGAAGTATTACGCGTATTGACTACATTGTAGGCTATGGAGTCAAAATGTCCGTAATAATTGGAATATATTCCACTATGATAGGAATCTTCTATGGTATTGCCCGTAATGCGTGCCCCATAAGTTGTAGCGACAGCCAGTACAGTTGACGAGGAATGGATATAATACAAGTAAATCCCGCTATAACCGCCACTTATCTGGTTATTGAGTATACGAATATTGACCAAAGAAGGACAGGCGCTAGTTCCTGAATAATAAATTCCACTGGCGCTTGTACTTGTCGCACTTGTACTTGCCTTGATAATACAGCCGTTAAATTCTATGTTATTATATAAGTATGCTGATCCGGACATCATCTGTACTCCAGACACCGTCGCCGATGCTGATGCATCAATGGTAACATGCTCTATATAAAGGTTACGTATGCCATAAAGTCGCATGGCAGGATAACCTGACGCCGACTTAAAGATTACATCGCTCTGATTACCTGATGTAGAACGGATAACAAGCGTATCTTTTTCCGTAAACAACTTTCCAAACGTTTCTGAGAACTGAATTACTGGAGCGCCTGTTTTCGTATATGTTCCCGGTTCAAACTCCCAAACAACTTTTCCATTTATGCCGCAAGCAAGCAGGGAAGCGATGGCTAAGTCTACTGTTGCAAAATCGTTTGGTATGTTTATGATGTTCGAGGTTGGACATCCCAAAGGATTAACGGTTAAGGTATCATCCCCCGTATAAGCATCTGTTACTCCGTTGGGCATACTTACCCATACTTTTATTATATCGCGTTGTCCCAATACAGGCGTATAGTAGCCTATCGTTATTGTGTCGGTAAAATCTTCGATTAGCTTTGGGGTCGGTTGATACACAAGGTCAGTTCCACGTTGAGTTGTTCCATTTAAGCTCCAATTCAAAGAACAGGACGCCAAATCATTAATACCCATGTTCCGTATTGTTACATGAACAGGAATAGACGTAACCCCATCTGCTGCTACCGTTCCTGCATCAAGTTCATCAATAGCATCTAAGGCTACAGAATTATCCAAGCAAGTACCGCTAGTATTGACAGATACAGGCGTTATTTTTACATATCCGTTTCCATCTGTTATTGGATTTGGGATAAAGTCTGCATCTGATATTTGCGCTGTTAGCGGGTCAGTAAGTTGAGTATTAACATAGCCGGAACCGCCGCCACCGCCAGCGCCTCCAAGACATCCGCCGCCGCCGCCATACCTGCCGCCGCCGCCACCGCCGGCAATCCATGGATGATCTGTTGAGCCTCCACCGGTACCGCCTGCACCAAATGCGCCAGCAGTGGCTGTAGTAGCAGTTCCAGTTCCTGTAAAGCCCGTACCGGCAGCGCCTCCGGCAGTTTGCGTTCCGCCGCCGCCTCCTTTTCTGACGTCAGCAACAGTTGATCCACCGGCTTCTCCCGTGACGCCTCCACCGGCGCCACCGCTATGATTGTATGTAATGCCATCAAAAGGAGTAGTAGTACCACCGGCGCCACCGCCTCCACCTGCTACAATGATAATATCAGCTTGAGCTGCTGTTGCTGATAAAGCGCTTAATAAACCTGTTCTTTTTGCAATATGAGTAGCTCCGCCACCACTGCCCACAATTTGTGTAACGCTAGTTCCGAAGCCGGAAGCTCCTCCGCCGTTATATCCACCGGGTACTCTACCCGTCGTAACAGTTGTAGTAGTGGTGCGACTAAGTCCAGCCCCGCCTACATTAATATAGACAGGTGTTGGCGCTGTTAGCGTTATTGTTCCAACGGAATAACCGCCGGCGCCCCCCGACGCTGCTCCAACGCCGCCGGATGCGCCTCCATTAGCGCCCCAAGATTCTATCTTGTAAGTTCCTGCTTGTAGCATTGCTGTTTGCTCGCTTCCTGTATAAAAATATTCAGTAGGAACCCTTGTTGAACCTGTAGCCGTCATACAACCCACTTCTTTAATATAATAGCTCTTTGACAGTACTACATCATTCCCTAACCTGTCATTTAACGTGATAGAATAAGCCACATCCGAACCAAAAGGATAATTCGGAATAATTGCCTTCCATAAATTATCCGTCGGATCAAATGACATATTCAATGTGTAATTTTGAGAAGTAGATGTAACAAATAATGAAACAGTAGGCGGCGTCATTCCTGTAAGACTTTCAATCTTTGCCGTTATTTGATAAGGTCCTGTTGAATATACGGTATCGGCAGGAGTGTTTACAAATGCTGCCTGTATATCGGTCATACCGTAAACAGTTTTTGTCAGCGTATCGTTTGCTCCATTGGGTATTTCTACCCATACCGTTATGAGGTCATATCCATTTATTGTCGGGATATAAGCGCCAATAGAATCCTGTGCATTAAAATCCCATGGCAAAGGCAATCCACTTGTCCAATTCACTGATTTCGGAGAGCTGCCATTAATAGAATAATAGACCGTTGCCGAAGTAAGATCATTTACCCCCTTGTTTTTGATTGTAACAACAATGGATTGCTCCGCGTTGGGATTACGAAAAACCGTGTCAGGGACGTCAATAGCATGTACTTCTACAGCATTGGCGTCTGCACAGAAAGGAGTAACATTAATACGTAAATCAGGACGCTCATAAGATAGCCCTAAACTACCCGTTCCTACTACATCAGGGATATAGGTGTTGTTATATTTTGCTATAAGCATGTTTGTTGTAAGCGCTGGGTTAGTAGAACAATAATAAGATGCATAAGAAGAGGGACGTCCATTTCCAGAGTTTTGTTCCAACATCAGCACAAGATTTTCCGTGCGTGAATATGGGAAAGGAGTAGTAAAAGGTATATCTACCCAATCTGTCTGCGAAAACCGGAAAAGTCCGTCATAAACAAGCGTGGCGTCCTGTGTATGATCCGCCCAATTTAGATTGTCAGCTGTCTGATTCCACATCGTTTTTGAAGTTGGTACTGTTTTTAAATACACTTTCAGCGGGAAAGAACTTGGGTTTGCTTCACGAACTCGAAGCGCAACAGAAGTAATATAGCCAACAGCATCTGGGGCTATTTCTGTTACTGTATATAATGACATTGTACGAGCGTACTCCCAATTTTGTAAAAGCGGATAAACGTTTGATGTACCACCATTTCCTTGTAGTACATAATCCTTTCCGATGCCGCTTATTCCATTTTCACATAACGCTGTTTCGCGTATTACATAGCTAGACCTCGCCGTTGCCATATTGCCTGCGTTGTCCTGTCCTTCGATATAATAAAGTACTTCCGTTCCCCCTACATATTGCGGTATGATAGCCTTCCATAAAGAATCCCCCTGTACATGTGTCATTAAAAGGGTATCCGTTCCGACCACTGCACCATTGTATCTTGCCACATAGATTAGACTGGGGGGTATAATCGTAGCGGAAGTTTTGGTTTTTACCTTCGCATTGATTTCATAAGGCCCCACACCGACAACTGTATCTTTTACAAAAGGTCTGACAAATTCTGCAAGCGGAGGATACGGTTCATCTCTACTTGCCAATAATTGAAAATTGTCTATCAGCCATCCATAAGAAGCATGGGTACCGATTTGCAACCCGTGTTTGAGAACAAAACGGAACTGCACCTTGTCGTACCCTGCTGCAAACTGAAGATTAAACACCTCTTCTCTCCACCAAGATTGGGATAGAGAAGGATGTACGCTACTGTCTTCAGCCAGCCATTCCGGATAACTTGCCGCATTAAATCCTGTTGTTCGGAAATTTGTAGCCGAACTTTCGTAAATAACTAACTGCGAATTTAAATTGACCCATGAGCTTCCGCTTAATCGGTACTCAATACGGGCAATATCCAATGGAGAGACCTTGCAAATATGGTTGAACTTCAATATTACAAATTCATAAAGCGAACAATCATAAACAGGCGTCTCCAAAATAATGGAATCCCCCACACGATTAGGAACGATTCCCAAATAAGCTCTGGGATTCGTAGTAGATGATCCCGGCAAATAATAGGTAGTGTCAAAATTCCACGACCCGTTAGGACTTGCTGTAAAACTTACAGCGCCGTCAAAATCTTCTGTCCACGGTGGGACAGTCTGGGAATAGGCAATTACTGCCATTATCATTCCAAATACGGTAATAAATACTTTTTTCATTTTACTTTTTGTTTTGTTTTAATTAATGCCTACTCTTTGGTTGCGGATTTTCAGCTTCCTCCGCTAGGTCTGAATTATGAATTGTTTGATTGTTTGATGTTGTAGAGACGGTGCGCGCACCGTCTCCTCTAACGTAATCAAAAACAT
>JAIROC010000156.1 GCA_031257735.1 Bacteroidales bacterium
GGCTTAGTTTTTAGGAAATTACCTTACACAGGGCGTTGCCCTGTGCTATTGATTGCGGGCTTTCAGCCCTTTACCGTTATTCTCTGATTACAATTATACATTGAAGAAATGAATTTATGCGTTTTCGGACAGACACTAAATAAAAGGGAATGACGATTGTATAGATGGTTGAAATGAAATCATTGCCCGCTAGGGCATTCATATCAATAGAAGCGATACGAAGAACATCAACAAATCTCCATAGGAGATTCATAATTTGCATTATAGCAAATACGTAATGAATTGTACAAAACGCATGAAACCTCTACGAGGTTTTGGTTTGAGGGCGACTATATTTTCTATTGATATGCATTCCCTACGGGAAAAAATCTTACAATGACAGCGTTGTTTGGACGTTTTTGTGTGTTTTCACACAGCTTCTTTTATGCTTTTGTGTTGTATATGATGGAGAGGGCTATGTATGTTAAAATAATAAAGGGAATAGAACGAAATCCCAACAGAATAACCAAAACAATAGCAATAATGATAAGAATATATCGAAAAATATTGTCGCCAAAGTTCATGTTTTTGAATTTAAGCGACAACAAAGGAATGTTTACCAGCATGAATACACATAACAACAAAATAACGACAGTGTAAATCCAAAACGAATATGTATTTTGCATGAAAAAAACAAAAGAAATCATTACAAATGCCGCCGCTGGTGATGGTAACCCATAAAATATTTCCGTTTGCCTCGCATCCAAATTAAACTTTGCTAATCGAAGAGCAACAAAACAGGGAAACAAAATACATAACAAGGCAGGTATAGCAGCTATCCCATATATTTCATAGTTATATATGCCTGTATTGAGATAGAGATTGTAGACGATTATGGCAGGAGAAATACCAAAAGATACCATATCTACCAGCGAATCCAATTCCTTTCCCGTGTTTGATTTTACATGTAATAATCGCGCCGCAAAACCATCAAAAAAATCAAAAACAGAAGCCAGCAAAACCATAACAGCAGCTTCTTTCAAGTATCCTTTCGTCGCTAATAAAATAGCAAAACATCCACACGCCAAATTAAATAAAGTAATAGTATTGGGAATATGTTTTTTCATGATGATTATCTTTTTAATCAAATAAGGGAAGCGTTCCGCCTCCTTTTCTGCAAATACCTAAATGTTCGTATGCCAAATCTGTAACCTCTCTTCCGCGAGGCGTTCTCATTAAAAATCCTTCCTGTATCAAAAAAGGTTCATAGACTTCTTCTATCGTTCCTGCGTCTTCTCCTACGGCAGTGGCGATAGTTGTAATGCCAACAGGACCACCCTTAAATTTATCAATAATAGTAGTGAGAATACGATTGTCCATTTCGTCCAATCCATGAGCATCTACATTGAGCGCAGTCAATCCGTAACGTGCAATTTCCAAATTAATAGCGCCGCTACCTTTGATTTGAGCAAAATCCCGAATACGCCGCAACAATAAATTTGCAATACGGGGCGTGCCTCTGCTACGCCGTGCAATTTCTGTTGCCGCTAATTTATCTATCGTTATTTTTAATATGCCTGCAGAACGTGTAATAATTCGCTCCAAGGTAGGCGTATCATAATAATTTAAACGTAAATTTATTCCAAATCGGGAACGTAAAGGCGCTGTCAATAAGCCTGAACGGGTAGTTGCTCCTACCAATGTAAATGAATTTAATCCTATCTGAACATTACGGGCATTGGGACCCGATTCTATGAGAATATCTATTTTATAATCTTCCATGGCAGAATACAAATATTCCTCTACAACAGGAGATAATCGATGAATTTCATCAATGAAAAGAACATCATTAGTATCCAAATTGGTAAGCAATCCTGCTAAATCTCCCGGCTTATCGATCACAGGACCGGAAGTTACTCTTAGATTAACTCCCATTTCGTTAGCAATGATGTGAGATAATGTTGTTTTACCTAATCCGGGAGGACCATGCAACAAAACATGATCTAATGCTTCTCCACGTTGTTTGGCAGCATGTACAAATACTTTAAGATTTTCCACTACTTTTTCCTGTCCTGCAAATTCAACAAATCCACTCGGACGAATTACTTTTTCGATTTCCTTGTCCGAGTTGTTGCTACGAGGGTCTAAATTGGGGTTCATGATATTATTTTCTTAGGTTTACACTATGATATCCTCTTCTATCCGTAAATGATTGATGATAAAATTTCGTCTCTCCGGAGTATTGTCTCCCATGTAGTAAGACAAGAGGGAATCAACCATTGTATTTTTTCCCAAAACAACAGGATCAAGACGAATATTTTTACCGATAAAATGTTTAAATTCATCCGGAGAAATTTCACCCAATCCTTTGAATCGAGTTATTTCTGCTTTTCCGCTTAACTTTTTGATAGCGGTCAATCGTTCGTCTTCCGAGTAACAGTATATTGTTTCTTTTTTGTTTCTGACACGGAAAAGAGGCGTTTGAAGGATATATACATGACCACCTTTAATCAATTCAGGGAAAAATCGCAGAAAGAAAGTAAGTAATAACAGTCGAATATGCATTCCGTCTACATCCGCATCGGTAGCGATAATGATGTTGTTGTAGCGCAATCCTTCTATTCCTTCCTCTATGTTCAGGGCTGCCTGTAAAAGATTAAACTCTTCATTCTTGTAGACTACTTTTTGGGTTTCGTTGTAGGTATTAAGTGGTTTTCCCCGTAAAGAAAACACCGCTTGCAACTCGGCATTACGCGATTTGGTAATAGAACCGGAGGCAGAATCTCCTTCACTGATAAATAATGTTGTTTCCAAGCGACGTTCATTTTTTTCATCTGTAAGATGGACATTACAATCCCGTAATTTTTTGTTCACCAGACTTGTTTTTTTGGCGCTGTCTTTGGATATTTTTCGGAAACTTGCTATTTCTTTACGATCTTTTTCCGATTCTATAATTTTATTTTGCAATGCAGTAGCTACGTCAGAATGAATATGAAGATAATTATCCAACAGTTTACTTATCATATCAATGATATACCACCGAACAGTAGGACCTCCTTTTTTCATATCGGTAGAGCCTAATTTGGTTTTTGTTTGGGATTCAAAGATAGGATCCTGTATACGTATGCTTAATGCAGCGCTAATAGATTGACGAATATCATTAGGGTCATAGTCTTTCTTATAAAAATCCCGAACTGTTTTTACGATAGCTTCCCGCAACGCTTGTTGATGTGTACCTCCGTGAATAGTATGCTGTCCATTGACAAAGGTAAAATATTCTTCTCCTGTACCTCTTTCCATGTGGGTAAAGGCTAATTCAAAATCTTTATCCTGTAAATGAACAATCGGATAGCAGGTTGTTCCACTAATATTTTGGGTCAATAAATCAAACAATCCATTCTTGGAAAAATAACGCTGTCCATTAAAAGTAATTGTAAGTCCGCGATTCAGATATACATAATTCCAAAGCATTCGTTCTATGTATTCAAAATAGAACTTATAATTTTCAAATATTTTTTCATCGGGGACAAAAATAATTCGTGTGCCGTTCAATTCGGTTGTATTTTCGAGGGGATAATCTCGGGTGATAAGTCCCTCAGAGAATTCTACTGTTTTCACTTTCCCTTCACGGATAGATTGAGCTTTAAAATATTTCGACAAAGCATTTACCGCCTTTGTTCCCACCCCGTTCATTCCTATTGATTTCTGGAAAGCATCCGTATCATATTTTCCTCCTGTATTCATTTTCGCAACACAATCAATCACTTTATCGAGGGGTATTCCGCGTCCATAGTCACGTATGGAGACCTGATTTTCTTTTATCGTGATTTCAATATGATGACCATGATTCATCATAAATTCATCGATAGAATTATCAATGATTTCTTTAACCATAACATATATTCCATCGTCTTGAGACGATCCTTCCCCCAATTTTCCAATATACATACCCGGCCTCTGTCGAATATGTTCATTCCATTCAAGCGATTTAATCTGCTCACTTGTATAGGTATTCATTTGTTATCCTCCATATATTTTACAGTCGGCAAAGATACAACTTAATTATGAATTATGAATTATGAATTATTTTTGCTGAATGAAGAAAAAGACGAAAGAACGAAAAAGCAAAGTTCCTTACGACATTATACATTGCATACCTGACAGGGTTATGAGTTATGAATTATGAGTTATGACCCGAAGCAGAGAGCAGCGGAGCTAATTAGTGTCTGTCTTTAAAGTCGGCATATTTCCAGATAATGTTCACTATTCCCCAATGAGGCGCTATTGAGATAGGCGTCCTGTCCTGTAGGGACAATATGTTGGTAGAAACTGATGAATACCCGCCTTTCTTTCCTGTCCCGTTAGGGACAGAATGTAAATCAACCTGATAATATCTTACATGGCGCACCTGACGGCGCGCTCAAGAGGAGAATAGCTGCTGTATTTTCTACCAACATTTTGACCCTAACGGGACATTTTCCTTCGCAATGATGATGCTGATTAAGCGGTTTCGTGCGTCAGCCTAATTTTATAATTATACATTAAAGACAGACACTAATTAGTGTCTGTCTTTAATGTCGGAATATTCCCAGATAATGTTCACTATTCTTCAATGAGGCGCTATTGAGAAAGGCATCCTGTCCCTTAGGGACAAAATGTTGGTAGAAACAGATGAATACCCGCCTTTCTTTCCTGTCCCGTTAGGGACAGAATGTAAATCAACCTGATAAT
>JAIROC010000254.1 GCA_031257735.1 Bacteroidales bacterium
GAAAAAGTCCGAGTTACTGCCGTAACCGAGGCAAAAAAATGAAAAAAGTCCAAGTTACAGTCGTAACTTATGCAAAAAAAACGAAAAATGCCCAAGTTACAGTTGTAACTGAGGCAAAAGAACGAAAAAAGTCCGAGTTACAGCCGTAACTGAGGCAAAAAAAACGAAAAATGCCCCGGAGACAGCCGTAACCGGAACAAAAAAGAATTTTTAATGTATAACATTATAAAGAAATGAGATTAATAGTACACAATTTGTTGTTTTTATTAAAGCGATTTAGAACGTCGAGTATATTGAATATATTGGGGTATTTATATCCAATTTCTAATGTATTTGAAATTGGAAAATCAATTAGATGTTATGCTGACAGATTTTATCATACTGTAATCAATTACGATGGAAAAGTATATAAATGTACGGCATATTTAAATCAGGAAGTCGGTGTTTTGCATGATAATGGAGTTATCACATGGAATAATAACATAATAAGCAATTTATACTCCAAAGCTACTTTTGAGAACGAAAAGTGTCTTGCCTGTAAACATCTCCCAATATGTTTGGGAACATGCATCCAAAAAACGAAAGATTTTAAATGTATGATGGATTATTCGGCAATTTCATACGAACAATTTATTATTAACATGTATGAACATAAAATAGAAATGAATAATAAATAATAAGATGAGACTTTTAATTTACAATTTCATACTTCTTTTAAAGAGATTCCGAACTTCGAGCATATTGAATATTTTGGGATTGGCTATAGCTTTTGCGACATTTTTTGTGATTATAATTCAATCATATTATGATATCAACTTTGATCGGAATTTTAAGAAAGCCGATGACATTTATCTTGTTTCCGCATATTCTGATAAAGGAGGATTGGTTAAAATATATCCCCATAACATCGGACATGTTGTGGTGCAGTTTCCCGAAATTAAAAATTTTTGTTGTATCAAACGGGACCCTTATGCCGATTATAGCGTATTTGATATGGAAGACGCTTTCAGCGGCGGTAAACACAAATTCAAGGCAAAAGTAACATATATAAGCGAAAGTTTTATTGACATGTTCACTCCCGAAATAATTGCAGGAGATGTTCATCAGATGTTTACCGACGACAGGAAAGCAATGCTGCCGGAAAGTGTTACAAGGAAATTTTTTGGGAACGAAAATCCTGTGGGACAAGTTTTTTATTATCACGAACAAACAACTCCATTGACAGTTGTTGCTGTATATAAGGATTTTCCTGAAAATTGCAGCCTGAAAAACGAAATATACTTCGCACATCTGATAGAAAACGACCCGAATCAATATATGTTAACAATTTATATTGAGATAAGTCCCGACGATAAAAATCAAATGCTGAATAAAATTCGCTCTGTCGAACAGCGGGATAAAGTGAATTTTCTAATTAAAAATATGGAACTTATTGCCTTACCTGACGTGCATTTCAAATTTCCTGTTGAAGGACAGATTAGCCGCACTACAACCTGGTCGTTACTGGCAATCGGGATATTGCTTATGATTATCGCATATATCAACTTCATCAATTTTTCCATATCAATGGCTCCCTCCAGACTTAAAAATTTCAATATAAGGAGAATATTTGGAGAACATCCTTTGTTTCTGAAATTTTCCATTGCAATGGAAACCGTTTTTATTTCCATTATCGCACTTCTGCTGTCACTGCTGTTTGTAAATTTTCTTAACAATGGCGTTATCAAAGAATTTTTTCAAGCTGACTTATCTCCGGCAAACAACACAGGTTTATTGTTGGCTTTTGCGTCCGGCGCTGTGGTAATGGGTTTTTTGGTCGGAATGTATCCTGCCTTTTACTCAACCCACTTCAAACCGGCGATAGCGCTTTCCGGCTCTTTTACCACATCATCAGGAGCAAAAATATTGAAAAATACACTGATTGTTATTCAATTTGCAGCGGCCATCTTCCTGATAACTACTGCAGGATTTATTAAAATTCAGCACAGTTACATGCAAACTCAAACAGGAAACTGGGGAGAGGAAAGCAAGAAAGGAAATATAGTACTTATTAAAAACATACTTAATTCATCCGATATAAGAATTTTTGAAAGTGAATTAAGGAAGAATCCGGATATCATTGATATTACATATTCCTCGAACTTGACAGGTGATGATATGCTTGTTTTGACAGGTTCGCTTGAAGGCAATCTATTAAATTATATATTGTGGATAGTGGATCATAATTTTTTTAATTTTTTTGGCGTTGATATTATTGAGGGGCGCGATTTCAGGGAAGGAGAACAGGATAAATTAATATTTAATCAGACTTTTCTTGAAACAAATTCTTTTGTTTTCAATAACGACCTTTTCAACAAATTTGTAGAAGTTCGTGGACTTGGCAATCCAATTATGGCAGAAACAGTTGGGATATCAAAAGACTTTAATTTTCAACCTCTACGCGAACCAATTAAACCAATCGCTTTTATAGAAAAACAATGGCGCTATGGATATATGTATGTTAAAGTCATATCGGAAAACAGCAATAATGCTCTCGCTTATATTGACAATACATGGCAAAAATTCAGCGATAAACCCATTGATATCGTATTTTTAGATAAATGGTTTAACAGTATTTACGATGAAGAGAACAATCTCGCCAAACTGATTTCAATATTCGGTTTGATAACTATGATTGTGTCGATTATGGGTGTTTACGGCTTGATTCTGTTCAATGCCAAGTCGAAACGTAAAACAATAGCGCTTCACAAGGTGCATGGCGCATCAATAATGGAAGTTATTCTGATGTTGAATCGCGGTTTCCTGATTCAGTTTGCGGTGGCATACATTATTGCCGTGCCTGTAGCGTA
>JAIROC010000324.1 GCA_031257735.1 Bacteroidales bacterium
GATTTTCTTTGCCACCATGCAGGAACCCAGCAAAGACAACAGCGGCGAGAAAATTTATGTGCGGAAACGAGACCTCGCAAAGTATAAATTGACGCCGCAATACAGGCAGGAAGAATTAGTTTTACATGAGCCTGCGGTTGAATATGTCGCCAATCCCAAAAATCTGGACGATTACGCCCTCGACTTGCACGGTCATCTGATTGTGAAACACGACCTTTTCAACCACGACGGTTTAACCCGCGACGGTATTGCGGAAGCGTTTATCGAGTTTGCCAAAAAGGAGCGGCTAAGTTTTTTTTGAGTAGCCCTTTCGACGAACAACGATATAAGGGTTTGTTGGAAGGGCTGGAAGTGAGCGAGGTTTTATTTTCAAAAATAGATTTGGGCGATAGGTGTGACGCAGAATATTTTGGAAAACAAGATTTACAAGTAGAATATATTCTTAAAAAGAATCATTCGGTTGAATTAAGAAGATTAGGAACTTTTGTGGCGAGTGCATTCTATCCGGCAGCTACTCAATTGTATGAATTTGGCGACACACCTTTTATTAGATGTGTTGATTGTATCAATTATCCATTAATAACAAAAAAACAAGCTGATTCTTTTGAAAAAATACCTAAGTCATTTATTGAAGAAAACAAAGGCATTAATATGTTAAACAAGGGTGATATGGTTATAACAAAGGTCGGAACCCCAAGTTTTGCCAGTTTAGTGTTTGAACATGATGAAGTTGCTCTTTCAAGAACTGTACTTGGCATAAAAAGAATACAAAATATAAATCCTTATTATTTGCTTGCTTTTCTCAGGTCTAAGTATGGATTTTCACAGTTACAAAGAGAACGGGAATTAACAATACAATATCAACTTACATTAGAGCGAGTAAAAAAAACATTGGTTTTTATTCCCTCTGTCGAATTTCAGAATAAAATTCAAGCAATAATTGAAAATTATATTTATTGTTTGAATCAATCCCAATCCCTCTATCGTCAAGCCGAAGAATTGCTATTGGAAACCATAGGATTAAAAGATTTCCAACCTACTCAGGAAAACAAAAACATAAAAAGTTTTTCGGAATCGTTTTTGGCGACGGGGCGGTTGGATGCGGAGTATTATCAGCCGAAGTATGAGGAGATAATTTCCAAAATTCAGGAGCGGCAATATGAAGAATTAGGCAATATGGTAACAATCCAAAAATCAATAGAGCCGGGATCCGATGCTTATTCCGATGAAGGGTTGCCCTTTATTCGTGTTTCTGATTACAATAAATTCGGTATCTCAACACCTGATAAATATTTATCGGATAATTTTTGCAGAGAAAACGATGAGTTGCTCAAATCTTTGTATCCTAAAAAAGAAACCATTTTGTTTTCAAAAGACGGAAGCGTAGGGACAGCGTATATGCTACACGAAGATATGCAAGCCGTAACATCCGGCGCGATTTTGCATCTTACCGTTAAGGATAAATCAAAAGTTTTACCCGAATATCTTACCTTAGCGCTAAATTCCGAAGTCGTCAAACAACAAGCCGAACGCGACGCCGGCGGCTCAATTATCCTGCATTGGCGCATTAGCGAAATCGAAAATGTGGTTGTGCCGATTGTTGACTACGGTATTCAACAACAAATCGCAGCCTTAATCGAAAAAAGTTTTTACCTTCGCGGAGAAAGTAAACGGTTATTGGACGAGGCTAAAGATATGGTGGAAAAGAAAATAGGAAGAAATAAAGAAATAGAATTTTAATAAATTAAAAAATAATTATTATGGTAGAAATTCCATTCTCAATAATGCAGTTGATCGAAGAATCAACAAATTCGGGCGACAGATTCGTTTTTCCAACAAAAAATTCTTTTGTCTTACTTGAAAACAAAATACAATTCAATGATAATCAGACATATTTTGAAATAAGCATAGAAAAAACAGATGATTATATATTTTTTGTTTTTAATTTCGGAAATCCAACGCCACGAGATAACGAATTGACAGATGTAAATACAGGAGTAAAAAGAGAGAACAGCCGCACTATAACAGAAGCGGAGTTGAATAATCAAGCATTTTTCTTTTATTATTTTCAGAAAAACTTGTTGTACCTCTCTAATTCTCATAAAAAAGCGGCATTTGAAAAAATGCTCAAAGAAAAACTAAATACTGACTTCAAACTAAAAACTATATTTAAAAATATTGACGAATTTATAAATACTTTGAAAGAATGCAGACAAATAAAGTTTTCTCATATCAATGATTTATTCAGTAATGATAGTGCTAAAAAACAAGCCCTTGTTGACTTAACAGGTACGGATGCTCCGAATACATTTACAATAACAGCAAAATACAACAAGCATAATATTGAAAATTTTATTAGAATCTTATCCAAAGAAAAAAACAATAATAAAATTTCTTCACTTATTATTAATGGTTTTGACGAAAGTGGTTTCGGAATTGTCTATAATACAGAAAATTTTCAGCAGAAAATGAAAATAACTGCCACAAAAAATGAAAATGAAAAATTCAAAACAGATGAAATCCGTGATAGCTTATTAAAAGAAATAAATAGATGAAGGGAAGAGATCTAATATATTTTTGGCTCGTAATAATTATCTCGTTTTTTGGAGGATTATTTTTATTCGATAGCCATTTCGATGCGTATTCCGATTTAATAACCTATCTTTCAATAATGATTGGTTTTAAAATTTCTTCTTTATCAATTTTATTCAGTTCTCCGTTAAGAAAAAAATTATGGGATACTAATAATGTTAAACCATATCAAACAGAATTACACAGAATAAAAGATTATTACAAACACTCAATAATTTTCGAGGTAATTTCTGTTATTATAGTTTTTATAATTCCTAAATGTTTGAATATTGATTTATTATGTGGTATTATTCATTTGGGAAAACAGTCTGTTGTTCTCCCAATTTTGACCGGTTCGACATATTGTTTATACAAAACTTGTACAGATTTATTCAGAATATTTACGTTTCCAACAAATTATTGATTAGATATGCTTACATATTCAGAAACTCTCTTGGAGCAATCCCAAAACCTTGCCAAACATTTGTACGAGCAAAGCACGCACCCCAAAATCAAAGGCGGCGAGTTTTACACCGTCTATTTTAAGGATTGCATTATTGACGGCGAAACCGTAGATGCTGTCGGGTTGTTCAAATCGGAGAATAAAGATACTTTTCTTAAAGT
>JAIROC010000367.1 GCA_031257735.1 Bacteroidales bacterium
TTAAAGATGAAAAAAATATTGTTAGGAATAGCTCTTCTATGGAGCGTAGTAATTGCAGTAAGCGCACAACCTCGTGCTATTGGGGGAAGATTGGGAGGAAATGTTGAATTTTCCTATCAACATCAATTAGGTGAGAATATGATAGACGCCACCGCAGGACTTTGGGTAATAGGCTACAAATCGTTGGGAGTAACGGCTGTTTATGATTGGGTATTTCCCATTCGTTCATGGCAACACAAAGGAGAATGGAATTGGTATGGAGGACCGGGCGCTGGATTAGGGATTGTATTCGGGAAAAATATAAGTATACCTGTCAGTCTTGACATTGGCGGAGAAATCGGTATTGAATATCAGTTTTGGTTCCCATTAAATTTAAGTTTGGATTATCGTCCGATGATAAATCTTTTAGGTTTTAAAGACAATATTTGGTGGGGAAACTTTCGCTCTGTAGCGCTTGGTATTCGTTATCGATTTTAGTTGGAGTCTGTCTATAGAGTATAAATAGTGTCTGTCTATAATGTCAGGGTATTCTTGGAGAATGAAGCAATCCTTATCCAACAGCACGTCATTGCGAGCGCAGCGAAGCACCCGTAAGAGCAGCGAAGCTAATCCCTAACCAAAGAACGCATTGATTGTTAGGGATTAGCTACGCTGCTCTTACGGGTGCTTCAGTCGTGCCTCTTTCGCAATGACGGTGTTGATTAGGCGCTTTCGTACGTCAGCCTAATTCATAATTAGCTCCGCTGCTCTCCGCTTCGCTTCGGGTCATAATTCATAACTCCCTAATGATATTGTCTATTTTTTGGTTGAGTAAGTTCTCAATATGGTTTATGTCTTCATTGTTGTTCAGTTGTGCTTTTACGCTAAAATAAAATTTTATTTTCGGCTCTGTTCCAGAAGGACGAACGGAAATTTTACTTCCGTCTTCCAAAAAGAATTGTAATACATCGGAAACAGGTAAGTCTATTTTTCTTGTTGTATTGTTTGTTAGTATCTTTGCTTCTAATGATTTGTAGTCTCTAATTTCTACGACCTTAATACCGTTAATGCTTTCGGGCGGAGTATTGCGATAATTGTCCATCATCTGTTTAATTTCCATAGTACCATTTTGTCCTTTCTTCGTTAGAGAAAATAATCGTTCTTTGTAATATCCAAATTCCATATAAATATCGATCAAAATATCATAAAGGGATTTTTGTTGTTTTTTTGCCCATGCGGCAATTTCGGCAATAATGCAACAGGATATAACAGCGTCTTTGTCACGTACAAAATCTCCAATAAGATAGCCGTAACTTTCTTCTCCGCCACAAATAAATTCTTCTTTATCGCCCAATTCTCTGATTTTTTCCGCAATATATTTGAAGCCTGTAAGCACATCATAACTTTTGACATTGTATTTACGCGCAATTTCTACCAAAAGCTCTGTGGTAACAATAGTCTTGATAATGTACTGTTTCCCATTTATTTTATTGTTTTGTTTCCACATTTTGCAGATATAGTAGACGATAAGCGAGGCAGTCATATTTCCATTCAACAACATAAATTCTCCCTGATTATCTTTTATAGCAATCCCTACTCTGTCGCTGTCGGGATCGGTAGCCATAACGATGTCCGCCTCTATTGCTTTGGCGTATTTAATAGACAAAGATAAAGCCTCTGCTTCTTCAGGATTGGGCGAAATAACCGTTGGAAAATTTCCATCCGAAACAGCCTGTTCCTTTACAACATTTACATTTTTAAACCCAAAAGCATTCAATGCCTGCGGAACAATCGTAACTCCCGTCCCATGCAAGGGACTGTATACAATGTTCAAGTGATTATATTGCTCAATAATGTCAGGATTTAAAGACAATGTTTTCAGTTTTGCAATGTATACGTCGTCAATATCCTTTCCGATATAGGAAATCAGTTTGTCGTTGCGCATAAAATTCACATCTGTAATATTCTGTATTTTCCTTGCTTCCGCAATGACATTTTTATCATGAGGGGACACCAATTGTCCTCCATCCGACCAATATGCTTTATATCCATTGTATTCTTTGGGATTGTGCGAAGCCGTGATAACAATACCTCCATCGCAATGCAAATGACGAACAGCAAATGATAATTCCGGCGTAGGACGAATATTCTCAAATATATATGTTTTTATTCCATTAGCAGAAAGAACTTCCGCCGTAATTTCCGAAAAATAACGACTGTTGTTTCTACTGTCGTATGCGATAACCACTTTGGGTTCTTTATCTGTTACTTGCTGTTTGATATAATTTGCCAATCCCTGTGTTGCCATAGCAACGGTATACTTGTTCATACGATTGGTTCCCACGCCCATAATACCGCGTAAACCTCCCGTTCCAAATTCCAAATCTCGATAAAAGGCGTCTTCCAAAGCTACTTCATCGGTATTTTGCAAGTTACGTATAGCCGTTTTACTTTCTTCATCATATTGCCCATTAAGCCATATTTCAATATTTTTCCTTGTTGTTTCTTCCATGATAAACTGTTTTTGAAGTGTCCTGCAAAATTACAACTTTTACACTTGCAAATTTCTTTTCCATAAAATAAAAAACGTATGGACAAAAATTGTACATTTGTACAAATATCAAAATGAATATGCAAGATACAATATGCGCATTGGCAACGCCTTCAGGGACGGGTGCAATTGCTTTAATTCGGGTTTCGGGAAAGAGGTCGTGGAATACGGTAAAAGATTGTTTTGTTTCAAAAAGAAATACAATAATTATTCCCAGAACAGTCTATTTCGGCGAGTTTTATCACGGAGAAACAATTCTTGACTATGTATTGGTTACGTATTTTAAACATCCGCATTCTTTTACGGGAGAAGATATGGTTGAAATTTCCTGTCATGGGTCTGTGTATATACAAAAGCAAATCATGGAAATCCTTATTGATAAAGGTTGCCGATGCGCAAAAGCAGGGGAATTTACCATGAGAGCCTTTTTGAACGGAAAAATGGACTTGTCGCAGGCGGAAGCCATTGCAGATGTTATCGCTTCCAATTCCAAAGCCTCGCTTGAACTCGCTATGACGAATTTACGCGGAGGTGTTTCAAACGTAATAAAAAAACTACGGGAACAATTACTCCATTTTGTTTCTCTGTTGGAATTGGAATTGGATTTCTCCGAAGAAGATGTTGAATTTGCTGACCGTCAATCCATGAAACAATTAATGACAGACTTGCATAGTGAAATAGAAATGCTTGTCCATTCATTTTCTACAGGGAATGCTGTCAAAAATGGTTTTCCTGTGGCGATTGTCGGCTATCCAAACGCTGGAAAGTCTACCTTACTAAATACATTGCTGAATGAAGAACGCGCCATTGTTTCGGAAATACCCGGCACAACAAGAGATACCATCGAAGACACAATGATTATAGACGGACAAACATTCCGATTTATTGACACCGCTGGAATTAGAAAATCTCAAGATGAAATTGAACAGTATGGAATAGAACGTACCTATCAATCCATTGACAAGGCGATGATTGTATTGTATGTAATCGACGCCCTGCAAATGGAAAACACAGATAATATCACTCAAATTGACGATATACTGCAAACAACAAACGGCAACGGTAAAAAATGGCTTATTGTCGCCAACAAGTCTGATTTGTTGCAGGAACAAGAAAAAACAAAAGTAAAAAACAAATACAAAGAACTTGAGATTGTTTATTTATCGGCAAAATATAAAACCAATATCCATATCTTGGTCAATAAGTTAAAAGAAGAGATTATGTCTTCTACCTGTAAGGGAGATGTTTTAGTTTCCAATGTACGACATTACGAAGCGTTGAAACAGTCTTTAGACGCTTTGCAACAAGCAGAAACAGCCTTTGATAATCACCTTCCCACAGATTTGATTGCAACCGATATACGACAGGTTTTATATTACTTAGGCGAAGTTGTAGGCGATATATCCAATGAAGAAATATTGGATTCTATCTTCAGTAAGTTCTGTATAGGAAAATAAGTGTTGATTATCAATAATTAGTGTCTGTCTATAAAGTATAAGAAAATAATCATCAACGCCGTCTAAACAATACTGTCATTGCGGGCTTGACCCGCACCCGTAAGAGCAGCGGAGCTAATCCCCATCCGACAACACGGAATGAATAGAATGAATAGTTTCCAAATACCGTCATTGCGAGGCGCGCAGCGACGTGGTAATCCCTAACAATCAATGCGTTCTTTGTTTTAGGATTAGCACCGCTGCTCTTACGGGCGCTTCGCTGCGCTCGCAATGACGCGTATTGATTGCTGTTTCTGACTATATAGACAGACACTAATTAGTGTCTGTCCGAAAACTATCAAACGTTTCGTATATTCGTCATTATGAGTTGATACATTTTGAAAACAGGCAGTATCGACATGTTGAATAATTACGCTTTCATAATGT
>JAIROC010000431.1 GCA_031257735.1 Bacteroidales bacterium
TTCGGACTTACCGCTCTGAAACAAAAATTGCGTTCCAGAGATTCGGAAGGCGTACTGAAAAATCTCCGCACGGTAACGACCAATCTCGAAACATACCGTTCGCAATTGTCCGAACAGGGCTTTGACCAAAGTCTTATCACTCGTTTCACCGACGCCCTTACTTTTATTGACGCCGACAATCAACATCAGTTCGAAATCGTCAACAGACGAAAAACTATTGTCGCAAACAATATTGAGTTAGTCAACGATTTGTACAAAACTATCATTGAAATCTGCGACGTCGGAAAGGCTATCTACAAAAGTAAAGACGCTTTGAAAGTGAAAGACTATACTTTCAGCGAACTCAAAAAAAACGTAAGAAACACGAAAAAAGTTAAGAGTTAAGAGTTAAGAGTTAAGAGTTAAGAGTTAAGAGTTAAGAGTTAAGAGTTAAGAGTTATTTAGTTAATGTTAATTCTGTTTTGATAAAATGGTTGGTGGCTGGAGAATTGGAGGTTGGAACGATGAAATACTTTGTGAATTTTTAAATCGACGTAGTCAAACTTCGAGAAACTTTGTGGTTTAAAAAATGAGAGACTGCTAACGAAAAACGTAAGTAGCTTGTCGAAGAACGTAAATAGACTGTCGAAGAATGTAAATAGACTGTCGAAGAACGTAAGTAGCTTGTTGAAGAGCATAAGTAGTTTGTCGAAGAACATAAGTAGATTGTTGAAGAACGTAAGTAGATTGTTGAAGAACGTAAGTAGATTGTCGAAGAACAGAAGTGGACTGTTGAAGAAAATTAGAAATTGTGAAAAAAATATAAGTAAGTATAAAAGTATAACATGAAGAATATTTATTTACATATCATAGGCATAATGTTTATGATAATCTTTTCGGTTGAGAGTTTTGCGCAGGCATGTAACCTGCCCGAAGGTCAAATAATTGCGTCGCCGGTTTATGTTTACGATGCAAGCGCCGATTCGATGATAATAACCATGCCGGTGAAAAATTTATTGTCCCGGAATTTGCGGCAGTATATAAAATGAATATTCAAGATGCTTATTTTTATTTGAAAAATTATGTTTGTTATCAGTCTTGTAATACGCCTGCTAACGGATATCTAATTTAATGCATTATCCTTTGAGCGCTGGCAGTGAATCAACACAAAATAAATTTTCCATAATATTTTTTCTTGCAGTTCCAAATATTTTTTGTAATTTTGCGGCTCAATTTTGGATGTTTTATTTTGTTGAATTTTAAGATATGTCAGTAAAATACGCTGTAATCGAAAGGAGGGGAAATCCGTTGCAGCCCCAGCAACCCAAGAGATGGTACGCCAGTGCAAAAAGCACAGGCGACATAATACTCAAAGTATATATGTTATGTTTTGGATAATAGATAGAACAGGATGCTTGAATTGAAAAACATACGCAAATCTTTTGATGATGTTCACGTGTTGAATGGAGTGAATCTTCGTTTAGAACGAGGATTTGTATATACGCTTAAAGGTGGCAATGGTTCGGGAAAAACGACTTTGCTCAACATTATTTCCGGTTTTCTTGCGCCCTCGCAAGGCACAGTTGAATTTAAAGGAAAGAAAATTGCCCGGTTTGCGCCTTATCGTGTAAACCGTTTGGGTATTGGACGGACATTTCAGGATTTGCGTCTGGCTACCCAAATGACTGTTTATGAAAATATCCTGCTGGCTTTGGAAAAGAAACTGTTTGCCAGTCCCGACAAAAAACAGCAGAAACAAGCAGACGGAATTTTGGAAAAAGTGTCTTTGTCGGAAAAACGTGATGAGTTGGCTGGCGAAATATCTTACGGACAACAAAAATTACTGACAATCGGCTGTTGTATAGCAAACAACGCCGATTTGCTGTTGATAGACGAACCGGTAGCAGGCATAGACCGGGAAAATCTGGTGAAAATCACCAATCTGGTAATGCAGTTAAAGCAAGAGGGGAAAACGATTTTGCAGATAGAACATAATACCGGTTATATCAGTGCGACAAGCGACCTTGTTCTACAAATGGAGAAAGGAGTGATTGCATGTTGAAAGTAGAACATATTACCACCGGCTACGGCAAAAAGCAGGTTCTGACCGACGTCTCTTTTGAAGTCGGCAAAGGTGATGTTGTTTTGCTGACAGGCGGCAACGGCTCGGGCAAAAGCACGGTTCTAAAAACCATTTACGGCTTGTTGAAACCCTGGACGCCGGAAGGTAAGATTGTTTTTGAGGGACGCGACATTACCGCCTTGCCCACTTCCGGCATGATACAGCAGGGCATTGTATATATGCCGCAAAAGAAAAATGTGTTTGAAGAATTTACGGTAGAGGAAAATTTGCTTGCTTCGGCGACAATCTATCCGAAAACGGAAGCCAAAGAGCGGATACAAAAGGTTTTTGAAATCCTACCTGTGCTTAAAAAGTTGCGAAAACGGACGCCTTTTCATTTGAGTGGTGGCGAAAAACAGATTCTTGCCTTTGGAAATGCACTGGCGCATTCACCGAAACTGTTCTTGCTCGACGAGCCGTTTGCAGGGGTAGATGCAGAAAATTCGGAGATTCTTCGAAAATGTGTACATGATTTGCAAAAAAAAAACATTACTTTTGTAGTCGTCGAACATAAACGGATTTTGTTGGAAAATGTTGTAAATAAAGTAATTGAATTGGAATTGGGAAAAATAAAACAATAAATAGTAAAGGTTTTATGGATAAGGTGACGAAACAGTTGGATAAGGCGACGAGCGACAAGGTAAGTTTTATTACTTTCATTGTCCCTGAATTTGCAGCAGCATATAAGATGAACTGAAGTTTCCCATCTATTTTATTTGAATGAATTACATGTAATTAATAAAACTTTATTTGGGGGTAAATAAATAATAAACAGTAAAATATGCAAAGACAATTAGGTGTACAACAAAAA
>JAIROC010000438.1 GCA_031257735.1 Bacteroidales bacterium
TTGAAAATGAGTTGACGCACATTGTTTGAAACAAACTCCTCTCTGTATTCTCTGTAGTTAAAAAGTAAGGGCTGAAAGCCCGCAATCAATAGCACAGGGCAACGCCCTGTGTAACGTAAATTCCTAAAAACTAAGCTCTGAAGGAGGCTGTGTGAAAACACACAAATACCCGCTTATACGGCAAAATAGGATTCTAAATCTTTGAGTGTTTCTGTATCTGTTTTTATATCTTTGACGATAATACCTTTTTCAAGTACGACAATTCGTTTGCACACTTCGGTAATATGGTTCAGGTCGTGACTGGATATTAGCATAGTGATATTGGTTTTTTGCTGTAAATCATTCAGGAATCGTTTTAGACGGATTTGAGATGAAGGGTCGAGTGCGGTAAAAGGTTCATCAAGGATCAATATTTTGGGATCACCAAGTAGCGCTGCTGTTATTCCTATTTTCTTCTGATTTCCTTTAGAGAAGTCACGAATTAATTTTTGTATACCTGTTATTTCTCCATTAAAAAAGTCTTTCATGGATTCCATAAAGTCAGCAATATCTCCTTTCGATTTGTGATATAATTTTCCTACAAAGGAAAAATACTCATCAGGAGTAAGATAATCTATCAGGAAACCTTCATCAAGAAAAGAACCGACAATAGATTTCCAAGAATCCTTATGTGCTACTTTTTGATTTTCGATTTCGACATATCCGTTTGAGGCTTCAATCAAATCAAGGATTAAGCGGAATAGCGTAGTTTTCCCTGCGCCATTATTTCCCACTAATCCAAAACTTTCCCCTTGTTTAATCGTCAATTCCGGAATATCAAGTACGTTAATTCCGTTGTACATTTTTTGTAGATTGAAAACTTGTATCATTTTATTGTATATTATATGTAATTATTCTGTTTCTCTAAAACCTTGTGCAAGTGTATATTTACGTTTATTAAATTGTTTGACGCAAAGCGTAATCAGATGTTTACGAAACATAATGCCAAGCAGTCCCATACCGGCTAATATGATCAATGAGAGGGATGTCTCTATAAAAAAAGACAATATTCCTATAATCATCATGGGAAGAAACATCATAGGGATAACAACCAAAAAATTTTTGAATGTAGTTCCCTGATAATTAAATGCTGTTCCCTGTGATAGATTGATGCGTTTTGTATTATAAGTAGAAAAGAAAAGCAAAATAACAGTATTTACACCGATGTTAAAGAGAAATGCGGCAATATGCATTTGCATTATTTTGACCCCGAAAAAAAAGTAAGGCGTTGTGAGTATAAAACAAATCGCATTGAAGACAATTAAAAGATTGTAATTGGCTTTTATATAGTGGCGTACAGTAATATTTTTGGTCATCAGTCCGTCGAAATAAGCGCTGTCCCAACTGATAATCCATTGTCCGTACATAAACATCAATACTCCTGTTACAAACATAGCGCTAAAGAACAAAAAACCGTCTTTTTCGCTATATACACTGTTGGTGTAAAACAATAATCCGTAAAACAGGAACAATACAGACATATATAATAACGAACGTGTTCGCTTATGTCGTAATAACAGTTTTAATTCCAATGACATGAAATCGCCAATAAGACCAAACCTATCAAAAAATGAAAGGTTTACCGTGGGCGAACCCATAGCGCTTTTTTCGATTTTTTGATTAAAATATTCGGGATAATAATTGCGGGCAAAAAAACATCTGTTCAGAGTGAATGCGGCAACGGGAAACAATAAAAACAAGATACTTCCCCAAACATGATCCAATAAATATCCGAAAAAGGATATCGAAGTGGTAAACAAAGAAAATACCTTAAAATATTCCATAGCAATAATGCCTATTATAAGGCTTATTATCAATATGAATGATTTAAATCCGGACATAAATCTACGTTTCAGAAAAGCAGTAAACAAAGAATTAAACCAAATAATAAAAACCATATTAAGCACAAAACGAAAGGCTGTCGCACTATCGTAATAATTACTTACCGACGTGATCGCAAACGGAATAACAATTAGCAATAACAGATAATTCAACAGGGACATTAGCGGTTTGAGAATTAAGAAATTAACTATGATGGAACGTTTTACGGGTAACATCTGATATGCGAACAAATTGATTGAGCCAAGTTGCTGTATGAATAATCGAACTAATACCCCGAATAATATTATATATACTATTGTTCCGTTGAATAATTCTGTCGGATTCAGTCCGAGGAAAGCATGAAACTTTTCGAGTATTGATCCCAATCCAAATCCCAATAATAAAAGCATGGCAACTACATACAACATACATATTGCCAAGATAATATTTACTGTCAAATTCTTATAAAATCCCTTTGCACGTATTGTCTTAAGCCATTCCTGTTTTAATAAATTCAATACAATCATATTCTATTAAATAAATGAATCAATCTTTATAATTCCATGTAGAAGGTTTTCCTTTCTTGGACAAATTTTCCAAATGCAAAAGTACAACTTTTATTCATGACAATTTCTCAAAAAAAGATTTAACCTGTTATATTTCCATCTATAATTTTCAGATATTCTTCCAGACTCTGTTTAACTGTTGTTGCCACGAATAAATTAAAGGGTTCGTTGTTATTTTCTATATGACTTGTTTCCAATGCGGTGTAATAGGTTAATTTCGCTTCGTTATTTCCTTTCAGGATGGTTAAGGTATAGCCTTTTGAGAGCAAATATAAATTCATCAACAGACGGGATACGCGTCCATTTCCATCAATAAAGGGATGTATTTTCACTAACTCATCATGCAGATAGGCAGCAATTAAAACAGGGTGTATATTGTTTATTTCTTTTTGTTTATATTCAAAAATAAATTGTTCCATTTGCGGGACTATCAAATAAGGTTGAGGCGGAATGTGTTTACTTCCCACAATCATCACGGGTACATTTCTGTATACTCCTGCCTGTTCATGGTTTATGCCAAATAAGATGAGAGAATGTATTTGCTTTATGAGATATTCGCTTATTTCAATGTTGAAGGAGACTATTTCTTTGATAAATGAAATAGCTTGTGTATGGTTAATAACTTCTAAATGTTCTCTCAACGACTTGCCTCCAATAGTTATACCTTCGCTAATGATTAATGCTGTTTCTTGTAGTGTCAGTGTATTACCTTCTATACGGTTACTTTCGTATGTATATTCTATTTCAAAAGACATTTTTATTTTTTCCAGCGCTTCGCTATGAACAGGTCGCACTGACTGCAAACGTTCTTTCAAAACGTCGATTTGATCTAATGTATTTTTTAAAGCAGTATTCATTTTGTGTATGTATTAGACATTTATTTCCAATAATACTGGACAGTGGTCAGAATGTACTGCCGAAGATAATATAACAGATCGTTTCAATTTATCTTTCAAGGATAATGTTGCCATATTGTAATCAATTCGCCAGCCTAAGTTTTTCGCGCGTGCGTTGCTGCGAAAACTCCACCATGTATATTGATGCGGTTCCTGATTGAAATAACGAAAAGTATCAATAAATCCATTGTTGATAAATTTATCTATCCATTCCCGTTCTTCGGGGAGAAAACCCGATGTTTTCGCATTCCGAATGGGATCGTGTATATCAATAGCTTTATGACAGATATTATAATCTCCGCAAAGGATAAGATTAGGTCGTGTTTTTACAAGTTCCCGAATATAGGTATCGAAATCATCTAACCATTTCATTTTAAATGCCTGTCTGTCGTCTCCGCTGCTTCCGGAGGGATGATATACACTGACAATGGATAAATCACCGAAATCTGCACGTAAAAACCGTCCTTCATTGTCATATTCAGGGATATTCATTCCATAAATTACTTTATCGGGTTTTTGTTTGGTCAGGATGGCAACGCCGCTGTATCCTTTCTTTTTGGCAGAATAACAATAACAGTGATAACCCATTTCCTGAAAAAGAAGTATTGGAATTTGTTCGGGTTGCGCTTTTGTTTCCTGCAAACATAATACATCGGGATTAGTTTCTTTTATCCAAGTTAAGAGTCCTTTATTGACCGCTGCCCGAATGCCATTGACATTATATGTAATAATTTTCATTGTTAGTAAGCTTTTGCGAATAAAACACGTTCTCTGGATGGTTTTCCTGTCAAAATGCAACATCCTTCTTCTTGAGGATTGTCAAAAGGAATACAGCGGATAGTTGCTTTTGTTTTTTCTTTTATCCGTTCTTCTGTTTGGGTTGTTCCGTCCCAATGGGCAGAGATAAATCCGCCTTTGTTTTCAATCATATCAACAAATTCTTCCCATGTATCTGCTTTGCGAATATTTTGTTCACGAAATGCAAGCGCTTTATCATAGAGACTTTGTTGAATTTCTTTCAACAGGTTTTCAATAATATTCGGTAAGTTGTCTAATGGTAAGGTTTGTTTTTCCAAAGTATCTCTTCTGAAAATTTCCGCCTGATTATTTTCCAAATCTCTTGGTCCAATCGTTATACGTACAGGAATACCTTTTAATTCATATTCATTAAATTTCCACCCCGAACGATGACTGTCTCTGTTGTCGTATTTGACGCTTATATTTTTCGTTTCCAATTGGGATTTCATCGTATTGGCGAGCGAAGAGATTTTTTCCAGTGTTTCCATATCTTTATATACGGGAATAATAACGACCTGTAAAGGCGCTAATTTGGGAGGGAGAACCAATCCTCTGTCATCGGAATGCGACATGATTAAAGCGCCAATCAATCGAGTAGAAACCCCCCAAGAAGTAGCCCAAACATATTCCTGTTTGTTTTCTTTGCTTAGAAATTTAACATCAAATGCCTTTGCAAAATTCTGTCCCAAAAAATGGGAAGTACCCGCTTGAAGGGCTTTACCGTCTTGCATTAGCGCTTCAATACAGTAAGTATCAAGAGCGCCTGCAAATCTTTCGTTTTCTGTTTTACGTCCTTTGATGACAGGTATTGCCATGTATTGTTCTGCAAAATCAGCGTAAACATTAATCATTCTGTCGGTTTCTTCAATAGCTTCTTCTGCTGTTTCGTGGGCGGTATGTCCTTCCTGCCACAAAAATTCGGCAGTACGTAAAAATAAACGTGTTCGCATTTCCCAACGTACTACATTTGCCCATTGATTGCACAAAATCGGAAGATCTCGATAGGATTGTATCCAATTTTTGTAGGTATTCCAAATAATAGTTTCCGAAGTAGGACGAACAATTAATTCTTCTTCCAATTTTGCATCTTCATCCACAATGATTTCGTTTTTAATGGGATCATTTTTCAGTCTGTAGTGTGTTACAACAGCACATTCTTTTGCAAATCCATCTACGTGACTTGCTTCCCTGCTGAAAAAAGACTTGGGAATAAATAATGGAAAATAAGCATTTACATGTCCCGTTTGTTTAAACATTTTATTCAAAACGAACTGCATATTTTCCCACAAAGAATAGCCGTATGGCTTGATTACCATACATCCACGAACGGCGGCATTCTCCGCTAAATCGGCTTGTATTACTAGATCGTTGTACCATTGAGAATAATTTTTATCTTTTGACGTTAATTTATCAGCCATATTTTGGTATGATTTTTGGAATTTATATATAAGTAAATAAACTTTTGCAAAAGTACAAAAAAATAATGAAAGAAAGTAAATTGGAGGACAGAGTTATGAAAAAAATCGGTTTAACCACATTATCAATAGCATTTATCTTTTTCTCTTGTACAACAACCTCATCATTGGTTATTGACGACGGGTATTACAGTGCATCAGAAAGACAATTGGCGTTAAAAAATGAAAAGGCAGCAAAGGCAGAAGAACTAGCTGCTCAACGTCAAAATCAAGAGTATTCTAACCAAAATAATACAGCTGTTTCGGAAGCTCCTGCTGAAATGGAAACTCCCGCTGAAACAGAAGAGTATTATGTAGAAACAGCGCCTAATTATGAAAGGGCTTATTCTACTTCAGAAGAATATTCAGAAGACGGAAATACGTATGTCACAAATCATAATTATTATTTTGATGCAAATGATTATTATGATTATGCGTACACGGCACGGCTTCGCAGATTTTACGGAACAAGCGCTGGCTGGGGATATTATGACCCTTATTATACTAATTTGTATTGGTATAATTATAATCCGGGATCATGGGGCGTCAGCGTATATTTAGGATATAATTTCTGGTGGAATGATCCATGGGCATACAGACCTTATTATTATACTCCCTATTATTCTTCTTGCGGATTTTATGGAGATTGGGGGTGGGGAAGACCTTATTATGGGTATCATCACAATCATTATGCTCATCATAGATATCGTGACAACAGATATTACGGAGAATATTATCACAATAACTATGACAGAAATTATACCTACAACTACGGACATCGCAGTTCTGTAAGTGGAGGTGTCGCCAACATTAACAGAAGCGGATCGTCAAATACAAATACAACAATAGCTCGTCGCTCTGTAAAAAGTAATGACAATTTGACTTTTGGAGAACGTTATGAAAAAGTGGCAGGAACAACGGTTGCTAGTCCTGCTACCCGTTCCGCCGCTGGAGCAGTGAACAATAATGTAAGACAGTCTACAAATGTAAACAATACTTCGACCACTGCAACAAGAAGTTCGACAGGAGCGGTACAACAAGGAACATCAAGCAATGCTCCCGTACAAAATAGAACCGAAGCCGTAAATCCAGCTACGCGAAGCGCAGTCAATCAATCGGCAGTACAACAAAATAATAATACGGCTACGCGAAGCGCAACCAATCAATCGGCAGTGCAACAAAATAATTTGAATAACAGTGTAAATACAAGAAGTTCGGCAACAACGATTGAAAGACAATCTTCGTCTTCTTCAAATTCTAATTCTGCAACTCGTGCTACAGAAACGAATAGGTCTGTTAATTCTTCGTCTTCGTCGAATGTGCGCTCGAATGTTTCCACTCCTGTAGAAAACAGGTCGTCTTCGACAACAACATCAAATCCGTCTTCAAATTATAATAACTCGACGCCGACACGCAGTAATGCAACTCCTGCTAATCAGAACAGATCATCTTCGCCGAGCAATAGTAGTTATCGTCAGACAACTCCTGCTACAAATCAAAACAATAGTCCAGCCAATAATAACAGTTCTTATAATAGGAGCACGCCTGCGACGCCTTCGTCAAGCAGTAGTAGATCAACATATAATAATAGTAATAATTCTTACAGGAGTACGCCTGCGTCCTCTTCGAGTAGCAGTAGACCGACAAGTAGCAGCAGCAGCAGTTCTTATAATAGAAGTACGCCTTCATCTTCATCAAGTGGAGCGGTAAGAAGTTCTTCATCATCTTCATCTTCGTCAGCTA
The DNA here is from genome assembly GCA_031257735.1 of Bacteroidales bacterium. GTDB lineage: Bacteria > Bacteroidota > Bacteroidia > Bacteroidales > WCHB1-69 > JAIROC01. Next base: position 7,318 of record JAIROC010000438.1, read on the forward strand.
CTCGTTCGGGATCATCTTCGGGTAGCAGTTCTCCTCGAAGACGGTAAAAAATAAAATAATAATAAAATAGAAATAGTAATACTAAAAATAAAGGAACAAGTATGAAAAGACAATATGTTACAGGGATCGCATTATGGTTTATGTGTGGAGTATTGATGGCTCAGAATGAAACAGACGCTTTTCGTTATGCACAGTATTCGCCGACAGGAACGGCTCGTTATACCTCTCT
>JAIROC010000458.1 GCA_031257735.1 Bacteroidales bacterium
TTCGTACACCAAGAAAAGAAACCCGGCCGGATAGATTTAATTCTTTTACCAAATCCTCACATTTTGTTCGCTTATCTCCATCTCCCACAAGAAGAAGATTTACATTTTGAGGCAAATAATGTAATGCTCTGATTAAAGTTACTTGATCTTTCTGTTCTCTAAAAGCGGAAACCTGTATAAGGATTATTTTTGAATGAACTGTATTTTCGTCTTTTGGAAAATCCCGGACAAATTGAGATAAATTTATTCCATTATGTATTATCTTAAATTTATCCTTTTTGAAGGATAAATGCAATTTTATAATTGTATCAACTTCTTTCGTAATAGATACAATCGTATCATATTGATGATAAATAAATTTATCCAAAACACGTCCTGTTATATTTCCAATACGCCTGTTATGAGTATTGTGTTCAGTGAAAACCAGTTTTGTCTTGCCGAAAGAAAGCCGTTTTGCCAATGCCGCCCAATACAGTGTCGGGAAAAGATGCACGTGAACAATATCATATTTCTTCAGGAAAGGAATAATCCGAAAGACAAGCAGGGGATTATAAATTTTCCTGATATTTCCTTTTGTTAGATAATGAATTTTAATGCCGGATTTTTTCAGAGTCTGGAAAAAAGGCGTTTCGTCGCCATTTAATAACAATAATTCCATATCAATTCCTTTTTCCCTGTATATGGGAATAGAATCGACTAAAAGTTTTTCGGCGCCGCCGGTGTATAGAGAAGTTATTACTTGTAATACTTGCATTTATTCGATTAAGTATTATGTTTTTATTCTAATGTATATATTTAACAAAATGCCGCAGGGCAATGCTAACAGGATTAATACCGGTCGTGGAGTTTTCAATAAGTAGCGATAATCGCCAATGAATATAGCCGACGAAACCAAATGTATCGCATTTTTAAATCGCTCTTTAAATGTACTCCCGTATTGGATACGAGACAGTCTCGAAAAAGCGAACCCCTTGGGATTTTTCCGGTATTGTCTCAGTATATTTTGCGTTGATCCATCCGGCATGTATTCTACGGAAACTAAGGGTGTGTTTAGTATCAACAATTTATAGTCCTGGTCTATCAATAAATATTTATAGTCAAGAGGAACAAATTTTTCTCCCTCGAAAAGCGGATATTCAGGATAAACATTAATCACCTCGGTACGATAAACCAATTTTTTATCTCCCCGTCCGCCACGGGCATAAAAACCGCTTAAAGTTGTTTCTTCCAAACCATCCGGAAATTTTGTCCCAATAATTTTTCCTTCTTTGGTAACGTCCAAACCCACAAGTCCTGCATATTTTTCATTACCTTTCATTTTCCAAAATGAAATGATTTTTTCTACAGCGTCATCCGGCATGAAATCATCCGAATCGATGCATGTATTCAATTCCGTATCTATCAATCGATATGCGGCATTATGAGCGCCATGCATACCCTGGTTTTCCTGATAAAAATACGCAATAGAAATTTTTCCTTCATCTATCCAGCTTTGAACCAAATCCTTCGTATTGTCTGTTGAACCATCGTCAATCACTAACCATTTAAAATCTTTACAAGTTTGTCGTAAAAGGCTTTCGTAGCATAAATGCAAAGTATATGCCCGATTATATGCAGGTGTAAAGACTGTTAAAGTTGCTTTTTTTTCTAATTCTTCCATATTTTTTACTGTTTTTATTCAAAACTCAGGTTATTAGCCACATTATATAAGTGAACAAAAAATGTAACACTACAACCATACCTGTTTTTGAATATTGTTTATCCCAAAGTTCGAATTTCAAAAGCGGATATATCAAAACAATCGGATACAAAAACCATGATAAATAAGCAAAACGATTGGAAAAACTCGCTCTTATAACCAGTATCCAAAAGGCATTTGAAATGATGTAGGTATTGAGCAATAACAAATACAACCGGTCTTTCTGCTCCCGAATTAACACAACATATACTCCCATTACAATAGGAACCATGCTATAGAGTAAAAAATCCCATCGAAACCCTGTGGATGAAAATGAATCAGCATATTCAGTACTCATTAAATATGCAGAAAAACGTTCATCATCCGTTAGCCCCAGATTACTAAAAAAACTTTCCCAAAATCCGCCAAACATAAGAGATAAGGCAATACAAGCCACCCACAAATATAAATAGGAACGGGTATTTTTATAAAAATATGCCGTAATACCGGCTAATACTGGAAATGTAACGGATTTATGCAAACCAATTGCCAACAGGCACAAGAGTATGGAAATAACAATCTTTTTTCTCTGCAAAACAAAAGAAAATGCCAAAATAATAAGGGATGTCGCTATTCCATTTCGAATCCCGTTAACCCCATAACCCCAAAAAGAAAAAGCAGTTACACACATCAAAAAAGCAATCAAAATGTATTCGGGGAATATTTTTTTACATGCTAAATAAAGACAACCAATATAAATAAAAGCATCCAATAAAAACCATGTATGTACATTCATTATAGAAGAACAGTAATTCACATAGGTAGAAAACAGCACATCTCCACTGCTCATATTAACAACCCTATCGCCTGATTGGAATAACTTAAACTCCGTGGCGTATGTACTCATATCTCCAAAAAAACGTCCACTAATAGGACGCAATCCTATATATAATACTATAAATACAAAGAGCAAAAGTGCAATTACGCTGTTAGAATTATTAGCGTTAAATCCCGAAGAATTTCGACTGTTTATGAATATTCCTGTAACAACTAACAATAGAAAGTTAAAATAAACAGAGGTATAATATTCTAAAGGAATAAAATCAAACATAAAATACAGATATCATAGTTTATAGTTTTGCCAAAATATACCTTAATATTTTCTTTATATGAATGAAAGCAAATTTATGCTTATATTTGGAAACTGTTTCATCGTATATTTTTTCAAACTCATTATTTTTCATTTCGTTAATTGTTGGTTGAGATTCTGTATAAAATAAAAATAATTGATCAAATTGCCTTGTTTCTTTAAAATTTCTCAAAATTCTAATGAATTCTTCTTTAGAATAATGGTACTCAATCATTTTATTAATTACGTGAATAAGCACATTTTTTACTTCAAAGTATACATATTTGAAGTAAACATCATACAGGTGATACTTCTTCAAATATTTTATTTTAAAATCCATGCCTGCTACATAACCATTCAATATGTTTTCCGCATCATAATTAGAACCGGAACTTATGCCTCCATATATATGTGTATATAAAATATCTGAAATAAATGAGATTTTATTTGCATTTGGAAAAATCTGAATGTTTAAAATAATATCTTCAAAAAAATTAAATCCTAAATACTCATATTCAATATCTTGTAAAAGATTTCTTTTGTATAATTTATTCCAGGTAGTTACAGGAAATTTATTTATTCCAAAGAAATTGCAATAATAATCATTAATAAAACTATTTCTTTCGACATCCATATCTGAATAAATACCTATGGATTTGCTTCCAACAGGAAGCCAACTGACGTATTTATCATAATTAGTTGCAATTACAATATCTGAATGAGAATTTATAGCCTTATTATAAAGTATCTGAAATGCATCACGATGATAAAAATCATCGTGATCAGAGAAAATTATATAATCTCCAATGGCTCTTTTAATTCCATAAACACGTGTACGTTCTATTCCTTCATTTTGTTTTTGAAAATATCTGACACGTTTGTCTTTTTTTGAACATAAAATACAAAAATGAATTGTAAAAAGGTCTGTAGAACCATCATCAATCAAAAGACACTCAAAATTAGTGAAACTTTGATTTAATATTGCTTTCATACATCTTTTCAATGCAATACCGGTATTATATACCGGTATGATTACAGAAATTTTCGGGTTACTGATTGCGGGATTATTTTTACTCATATTATTATTTTATTTGTTAATGATACTATATATTTTTTCTATTTCCTTTTCATTGCCAAAATCACTGTTCCTGCAATTTTCAATCAGCAATTCCTGCAATTTTTTGTTTTCTATTAATGATTTTATGCCATGAACGCAACCGTCGTTATCTATCGGCACAATGATACCATCTATTCCATTTTTCAATTGACTGCCCGATGTAGTAAAATTTGTGATTACAACCGGTTTGCATAATATTTGCGCTTCCCGTACAGTTACCGCTTTCCCTTCAAACCGGGACGGCTGAACATAAATATCGCATGCTTTCATATAAGGATAAGGATTTTCTTTTTTACCTATAATAATAACGTGTTCCTGCATCCCTGTTTCTTCTATCTTTGAACGAATCAAATCCTCATCTCCTCCGTAGCCGATTAAATACCATTTCACGTTACATCCTGTTTCAAGTAATTTTTTACAGATGAAAGGAACATTGTCGAAATTTTTAGCATGTGTGAATCTGCCCGCGGAACATAAGGAAACAGTATCTTTTTCTTTGGGCATTTCTGTATTTACATCTATTATAGATGCCTGTTCCCGAATGAAATTGGGAGAAAGTATATTTTCTATTAACACAATTTTATCGGATAACGAAGGAAATTGCTGTAAGAAAGAATCGGTAACGCTATCGGAAATGGACGCGATGTAATCATATTTTCCCCATATATTAAGTTCGCTTTTTTTGTCAAATTCAAAAAACGAATAATCGGTATGTATCCATGCTATTTTCTTTACACTTTTCACTTTCGTTGCCGCAATATAATGAGGGTTCATAAAGCTAATAGCTAAATCATATTCTTTACTTGAATTTATTTTTGGTAAAGAATAAACAGTATATTTTTGTTGATAATCCATATATACTAAGTTTTGATCCCCCAATTTATTCTTTTTATAAAAAAAATAAGATTTAAATGACGCATAAATTTTTTCTGCAAGAATATCAAAATAACCATTCATTATATTTTCTCTCACCGATATAAGCAAACTTGTGTATTTCTTTATTTCATGGAGTAAATTTACTCGCTTAGGGATTAGCGACATAAATTCACCGTCATGAATATACAGAAATAAATCAACATCATACTTTTCATAATCAAAAGCATTTAACAACCCTATGAGACTGCGTTCTACGCCTCCTATCCGCATCCCATGAGATATAATAATTATTTTTGTTTTCATTTTTTTATTATATCAATGATTTTCTGAATATTTTTATATCCAAAAATATTCATCATTTTCATTTTCAGGTTATTTTTTATTCTTCCTCGAAGAGGAATCCATGATTTAGCAAAATGATGAATACAATATGAATTTTCGGTTAAATCTATTTGCCCCGTCTTATAACTTTTAGGACAGAAATATTCATTTGGATAAAACGCAACATAATCTTTAATTTCCTGAAATTGATTATTCATTACAAATCCCTTTTTTTTCATCATCTCAGTAATAATAGAAGTATTGCTAGCAGTATCCATCTCATTATTTTCCAAAAGGAAATGACGATTGTCATAATATTTTAACAATTCCTTTACCCAATATCCTTCTGCAATACTAGCCATCATTCCTGTAGGTACAAAATTGTCGTTTTCAAATCCGGAAAAAGCTGTGTGATGCAAAAAAGAATCTAATGGTTTCAAAACTTCGACATCTGTGTCCATGTAAATACCTCCAAATTCTTTCAAAGCATATAAACGGCAAACATCTGATATAAAAGCATATTTTTTGCATTTTAAAGCCTCTTCCGCAAATACATATTTAGAAATTTTAAAATTATTCTCATTCCATTCTCGTATTTCGTAATCAGGAAGATATTTCCTCCATGAATTTATACATTTTACAGCCAAAGATGGTAAAGGATTTCCCCCAAACCAACAATAATGTATGATTTTTGGTATCATTATGTTAATTGTTTGATGAAGTTTATTATTCTCATATTTGCACGACCGTCTCCATACGGATTATATGATTTAGTCATTTTATTGTATGTGTCACTGCTATTTAACAGTTCATTAACATTGTTTTGTATTACTTCCATATCTGTTCCTACTAACCGCACAGTCCCTGCTGATACTGCTTCCGGTCGCTCCGTAGTATCTCTTAATACGAGTACCGGTTTTCCTAAAGAAGGTGCTTCTTCCTGAATTCCACCAGAATCGGAAATTATCAGATATGATTTATCTATTAACCACACGAAAGCTGGATAATCAAGGGGTAATATCAGGTGTATATTCTCATGACCGGAAAGATAATAGTTAGCAGGTTCTTGTATTTTGGGATTTAAGTGGACGGGGAAAATTATTTCGACATCTGTTTGTGTTGCTATCTCAATCAAAGATTTACATATATTCACGAAAGCCTCTCCAAAGTTTTCCCGTCTATGACATGTAACTAATATTGTCTTCTTTGTTGGATTAATGATAGTTTCCAATAATAAAATATTTTTGTTTTGATAGCCGTTATCTAATTTTTGTTTTGTCCAGAACAGGGAATCAATTACAGTATTTCCTGTTACTATAACATTCTCCGATATAACATTTTCTCGTATTAAATTTTCTTTCGCATTAACAGTAGGAGAGAAATGATAATCGGCAATACGACCCGTAAGTTGTCTGTTCAATTCTTCGGGAAATGGAGATTGTTTATTATATGTTCTCAATCCAGCTTCCACATGACACACTTTTATCCCTCTATAAAAGCCTGCTAATGCACAAATTGTAGATGTCGTAGTATCGCCGTGCACAAAAATCAAATCGAATTGTTCAATAGATAAAATTTTATCCAATTCAGATAAGATTTTGCTGCTTAACTCATTTAATGATTGATTGGATTTCATTAAATCTAAATCATAATCCGGTTCGATTTCAAAAAAATTTAGCGCTTGATCAAGCATTTCTCGATGTTGTGCAGTCACACAAACTTTTATGTCAATTCCTGCCGACTTTATGTCATGAATTAGTACGCACATCTTTATAGCCTCCGGTCTTGTTCCAAAACAGATAAGAATTTTTTTCATTTATAAAATATTAGAGTTTTAATGCTTTTAAAACAGGTTTATATATTCTATTTATAATAGACGAACTTAAATAGCAGCAAATTAATAATAATCCGAAAATGACTAGAATATATTTCGGACTGTAAATAAAGTCTTTGAAATAGGTAATATAAAAAAACATGTGAATGAGCCACAGGTTCGTTGCATGAGGAGCTAAACCGTCTAATAAACGGTTCATCCATTTGGGCAAATCCATTTGTACGAAAAGAAATATAAATGGGATAGCCATGAATGGCGCTATGATAAAGTTTGGAACCAGTCCGTGAACCACAATCAATAAAATAATTCCTGTGATGATGAGGAAATTTTTATACCGTATTTTATGTATGTATGTATGTATGTATGTATGTATGTATGTATGTATGTATGTA
>JAIROC010000459.1 GCA_031257735.1 Bacteroidales bacterium
CATTGGATAAATCCAATGGCAATAGGGAGTATTCGGATAAATCCGAAGATGAAAAAAAGTATTCGACTGATATTTCGGAAGAAGGCTTTAAGTCTGATAGGGCTTTAAGGCAGGAAGAAATATTTAACGGATTGGAAATTATAAAAACCGTCAAACACGATTTTAAAAATATTAAAGAGGCGAAGGTGTGGGCGAAAGGGAATATTGTCGGAACTTATCATAATATAAATACAAACGAAGATATTAATGTTTCAAAAACAGCAATCGACAAATATTTAAGTAGAAAAGCTATTGAAAAAAGTGTAACCCTTGATATTCATTTATCTGCGCTTAAACAATTACCAAAATTAATAGAAACTTCCGTGTTAAGAGAACGACACGAAGATAAAAAGCATGACAGTAATATTAAAGAAATTCAGAGATTATATGGTGCGATAGAATATGAAGGAAGAAATTATCCGGTAAAAATTACAGTTAAGGTTATTCAGAATGAAGGAAATAGGGCATATAGTTACGAGGTTATGGAAATAGAAAGTCCGGTTGGGACACATGGAGACCGCATACAAAACGCTGACTTTCTCCCCCGAACAACCGAACTTTCGGATGCAAAGATAGAACAATCGGATGAAACAGCAAAATCGGCAAGAGAAGATACTGAAAATCAGCTATATTACCAAGAAATTCCATACGCAGATACCCAAATAATAAAAAAGCAAAATCCCGATTCTGCTTCTTTTGACATAGGGGATATTGTTTCAGTATATAATAAACAATATATGGTTGGTCTAATCTCTTCAAATACCAACACCAATAGTTTGCATACTTTATTCGATATGGCAAATGCAAAAGTGCATATCAAACCTGCTTTGGTTTTGAGAATGGCAGACGCTGTAATAACTGATTTAAAAAAAACAAAGGATGCGGAAGGAAATGTATGGACAAATCTGATAGATATGTCATTATACAGATATAATAAAGCCTCAGAATATGTAGAAAATAATAAAATACTTTCTTCTCCACCCCTTGCCTATCCGATGTATAAAATAAATATAGCAGAGCATGAAAAGGAATTAAGGGATTTGATAATAACGGATTTGAATAATATGATAAAGCAGCATAAATCATTTCCTATAAAGGGTGATTATGTTGATTTAGGAGACGTTATCGTAGAATTTGATAATTCAGCGGAGAAATTACTTGCATTTAATATAAGATTGTATGATGCATATTTAAAAGGAAAATCCGAAATTTCTTCCGTTTTAGAAACAGAAGATTTTGTTGATAAACTTGATGATGATATAAGCTATGATACGGAAATTCAATATGTAAATAATGAAACTTTATCTATTTTTGAACATCCTTCGGCACAGGCATTCAGAGGTAAAAATATTAATCATCAGACTTTAAAAGGCTTATTAAATCTTAAAGGAGTTAAAGCTATTGAAAAAGAATTGATTAACGACGTTGTTTCTGAAAAATATGCGGATGCTAAATACTTTTCTTATAATGAGTTGGAAGAAACTGTGAGGAATAGTATTGTGCCGTTAGAAAGAATTGAAACACAGACTTATGCGGAATATGGTCAATCTGCATTGAAACGTAATTACATATACGATAAAAGCTATACAGTTGTATTAAATATGCCACTTATAGAACACGGTGAGCCTGGACATTTTTCAAGTGTTTATGCTTCTCCGAGTAAAATTAAAGATTATGTACCTATACAATTAAACGAAGATACGTGGGCAGCCGTAGAAAGAGATTATCAACTGCATAATCCCACAGCAGATAATATCCACTTGTTCGCAGGAACGGCAGGTAGCCGTGAGTATGTAGAAGATTTTATAAAAAATTATAAGGGTGAAAAGAGGAACAAAGGACTGTATGGACACATGCGAGTATGGGTAAAAGGTGATAATGTATATATAGCAGAAATACAAAGTGATGTTTTTCAGAAACATAAAGTAAACCAATTATTCCCTTCTCAAAATGACAAAATAAACGAATTAAACGAGCAAGAGAGAAGGTCGTTAGCTGCAATAGAAGATAATATAAACATTGAGGAACGAAACGGTATAATAGAATACTATAATAAGAAAAAACAGGAAGTTATGGATAATCCTGAACAGTATTCATACGAGGAAACTAAGGAGATTAAACAGTTTAAGGCTTCGTCCAAAGTATTTGAACGTCGTTTAATACATGAAGCTGTGCAGGAAGCAAGGAATCAAGGAGCAACGAGTGTACAATTTCCGTCGGCTTATACAGTAGCTGTGATTGAAGGATATATCTATAAGGCGGTAAATAGATTTTCTATTGTAGATGAGCAAGAAGAAAGTGTGAAAAACAAACCTTACTATATTGTATCAAGAAAATACCCAGAACGAGAATATTTAACGCCAGGTGATATTATTACAAAAAACGGGATAAATTATTATATAGACCTTGCGAGAGCAACTTATTATAAAGTGTATGATGCATCGGGCGCTAAAACACAAAGTCTTGATTCTCATGCAGAAGAAATCGCGGATAAAATATTAAATAAACATATCACGGACTTTAACGGTAAGTCGTATGGTCTAACTATCAGCCTATTCGCACCAGAAGAAGTACAAGATTATATAAAATCGCATAATTTGAATATGCAAAAAATAGATATTGAGGAAAACAGAGAACTTCTAAAGTCTTTATACAAAGAAGGTATAAAACGTAACATCAGGGAGTATCATCAAAAATATATAAGTATGTTTGATGGATATTCACGACTGATATTAGATTATGATACTGTTATTTTGATTATGGATGACACAGGGGATGTTGTAAGTATTTCCGATATAAATTTAGTTGGTAAACCAGAAGTATCAGAACCATTAACCGAATCACAAATTGTAGAAAAAATTAAAAATGCCAGAAATAAACAATTAGAAAATTTGTCTGAAAAAAACAAAAGCATTTTAAAAAAGTATGAAACTATTGAGCATATACTCGAACAGGATTTTGGAGAAAATAATGTAAAAACTGTACAGGATGAAAATTATTTTGATTGGATAGAACTTGATTTAACAAAAGAAGAGGTCAGAAATAAACCGGTAATAGCTTTTAGTACAGAGATTAACTATGAAGGGAATGAAAATAATTTGGAAAATGGGGAAAACAGTAGTATATTTGCGGCAAAAATAATGAATAATGACGGAGGTATAAATTATGTCGAACTTGAAAGAACAGCAGATGCCATTGAACAGGGAAGAGCAGCACTTGACAGATTATCATTGGCAGAGGAGCAAGGACGCACAAGAGGCGGTAGAAGAAATGTCGAAGCATCCATCATCTTGGGAAAAAGTTATAGCGAGACAAAAAAAGATGGACAAAGACCTTCTCGAATACAAGAAACGCATAAAGAAAGCAGACATGAAAGAGAAAGTCGTTATATAGAACAATGGGCGAAGAATTTTGGTATTTTTGAGGAATGGCAAGATGCTACTACCAAAAGACAATTATTCCATAAGGGGGGTACAGAATCTGTAATATACAGAGGTACAGATTTGAGTACAGTTATAAAAATAATTAATCCCTATCGGTTTTCTCAAAACTTTTTAGAATTTTTGGATAACCGTATCACTTTACATAATTATTTATTTCCCGAAACAGCTTACAAATTAATAGGAATTACAAAGAATAGTGAAAACATTCATTTTATTTTAGAACAACCTCGTATAGATTCTGCCATGATGCAAAGAATGAATTTTTCTAATCCGACACTTTTAAAAACTTATTTAAAAGAAATGAGCCAACGAGGTTTTAGTATAGAAGATGATTATTATTTTGCTGTTTTCAATGATGATTATATAGTACATGATTTACACGAAGGCAATGTTTTTGTTGATGAAAAGAATAGATTTTATTTTATAGATACTATACCACAATTAAATACAAATGAAACAGAATACATGGGAACAAGAAAATATGGTAGTGGAAATGTAATTTTAATAGAAAATCAATCAGGTAAACCAGAACAAAAAATTAAAGGTAAAACATTGGATGATACAGGATTACCATTGTGTTAAAAAACTGTATTGATATTAAATTATGGAAACAGAAAAGAAACCGGAATGGATAACAGACAAACAGTGGGCGATAATGCCCTCCGTAGGTTGGTGGGAGAACAGCCGCAAAGCAAGAGATTATATCGAACAATCAATGAAACATCCTACAACTATGGAAGAAGCTATAGCTCAACAGAAACGGTTAGACGCTCAACTTGGAGTAAAGAACGACTTCTTAGGGCGTTAGAAATAGCTGTTTTAAACTCGGTAACTAAACCGCTCCCTTCGGTCGCTCCCCCATAGAGGGAGAGGGGGAAGATGGGGAAGGCTCGGATTAAAAATACAAAAATATGTTAGAGAAAGAATTTCATTATTATCTTGATAATCAAGAAGAAATGGTTAAGAAATATGATGGTAGATTTCTTGTTATTATAGGAGAAGAGGTTGTTGAGGATTACGATACCTACGATGATGCATTTTTTCAGTCTTTGAAAAAATATGATATTGGTACTTTTTTGATTCAAAAATGTTCTCCTGGTGATAAAGATTATACACAATGGTTTTATTCTCCCCGTGTGAAGTTTTATACTCCCTGTGTGAGTTTTCATGATTATTAATAAAATTAAGAAAAATAATTTAAAACGAGCCATACCCATCTTCCCCTCCTCCCTCTATGGGGGAGCGGAGCGCAGCGAAGCGGTTTAGTTACCGAGTAAGAATTGAAAAGAACTATAATATAACAATACTATAACAATATTATAATAGTGCAATATAACAATAAAATACCAATAGAATATAATAATTAAATAATAAAATAATAATGAATCAGTACGTTAATATAGAAAATATCGAAACGATGGAGCTTCGGGATGGAGTAATACATGACACACTTATTATCACATTTAAGGATGGTCATAAAAAAACTATACGCAGGTTTTTGGATGGAGACAGGGAAGTACGGGATTTGTATCGTAAACTACTTAAAGAATTGGAACAAAGAAATAATAAAAATATAATATTATGAGCCGTATTTGTAGGATTACGCCTGTGATTAATAAGCAGTCGCGTCAGATTTTCGCTTTGTCGCATTCGGAATTGGTGGAAAGTCAGTTGTTTAAGGATTTGAATAATATTCTTAAACAGGAGTTTGATATTAAGGATGATATAGACAGACGTACTGCGCTGGTAGATATATGGGATAACTATCGGGATGTTGAATATCAAATTGTTACTGATAATTATATAGAATCTACTCTTGAACCTAATGCGTATGATGTACTTAATTATTTGTATAATAATGATTTACTTCCGTCGGTATTGAATATAGAACCTGTGGAAATTGAGGGCAAGTTAAGAGAGGGAAGAACTCTTGATGTAAACAGTATTTACCGTAAAGTTATAAGCGATAAGAACATAGATACCAATATTCCGGCATGGAAATACAGGTTAAGACTTAATTCGGATGAAGCCCGTACTTTTGTTAAACAAATGGGAGCTTTGCTTATTACTAATTTGAATAATCTTCAACAACAAATTCTGGAACGCGAACAGTGGTATGAATCGCAGGGACAGTCGAAACCCGTAACTATGGTAGAGGCATTGTGGACACTGTATTCGCAGGCGGCTAAAAATCAATTGGATAGGACAGGACAAAGAAGCAGGTACGCAGAGAATATGTTTCGTAAATTTAGGGCTGAATGGTTTTCACCGGATTTAAAACTGTATAAGGCTTTTCAAAGATATATGAATAAACTGTATGGTATTTCGTTTATTGATTTGGAAACAAATTTACGGAAAAATGAGATTAAAGTTGTTGAAAAACAGGGTGTTGAAACTGTGGTTAAAGAAGACCTTGATACTGAAATAGAAGATTCGGAAGATGATTTACAGGAATCCTATTGGGATGGAACACAGACACTTAAAGTTAATCGGCAGGATAAGATTCAAAGATTGGTTAAATTTGAACTTGCAAAAATTGTTATTCCCGAAGATGTGGAAGCAGGCGGAAGGAAAGGTATTGCTTATGTTCCGTATTATATGGATATTAACGAAGTATGGCTTTCATTGATTAATGCTCACAGGTATGATTTGACTACGGAAGATATGCTTGATACTTTGGAACGGCTTAGTAAGGTCAGTCCTGCGTTTAATACTTTGTATCAAAGATTCAATAAAGTTTATAAACGGTTGCATCAGGGGAATAATCAGGAGGATATGGCGGAAATTGACAGTAGAGATTTGAACTTCGACGAGAATTTTCTTCATGCCTATCAATACAGTGTTATGGGAACAATGTCGGAAGTTATCTCTTTGGATATTAATCCGGCGGATAAGAAAATCAGTCTGGTTTATCCGAATAGAAACAGTTCTCCGGTATATCCTGTTTATGACAAGGCTGTTAATGTGTTCGAGAATGTGAAAAACTATTACGATGAACTTCTTAAACGGAAGACTTCCATTATGAGCGACGACGATACCGGCATGTACGCTTTTACGGAGATGCTGCATTATATAGAAACAAATTATTATAACCGAGCTAATTTTGCCGACCCTGCTATATATAATAAAGAGGTATTGCTCGCGAAAGCATTTAATCTTTTGGGGATTCCGGTTACAAGAGAGGGTTTACACGCTTATGGTGAATATTATATAAAACAGGTATATGCGGAAGACGGCATACCGAGTAATTTTGAGGATTACTACGAATCATTATTGGAAAAAGGTGTGTTTGATGCCGGTAACGGAGTGATGATTAGGAATAAGAATCGAAACAGTGATACGGAAAATTGGGCAAAAAGCGCATATAAGAAACTGACAGACCCTTATCTGGAAAAGATTTACGATAAGATTTACTTGCTGTTACGTACTGTCTATCGCACAATGACTGAAAGACAGTATCTTAACGAAGAAGATACCCGACAAGCAAAAGGTATTCTGTTTAAACTTGCAACAGTGGCTACATTTGAGGCAGATACGAAAATACAGGCGGGCTATATGGATGTTAATCAGTCGTTAAACTATACTTATCAGCAGGACAGTTATATAACCAAACTGTTTAAACCTTTCAGTTATCGTCATGCAGGAGTGATAAATCAAAATAAAATAATAGAAGTATTTCGTCCTTTTTTGGATGATAAAACTTTGGCAAACAGCCCGTTTCTTTATTGCGACGAGCTTATTCGAGTACACAGAGCGGAAAACATGATAGAAAACAGTCATTTTCCGGCGGCAAGTTATGGCTTGTTTAGAGTGAAAGAAAATACAGACGGCAGCAAGTCAATAACATTGAATCAGGCGTTTGCATCAGGGATTCAATTGTCTTTGTATAATGGATTTCGGAATATAACAACTCTGACCGGTATAAAATATGTAGATTCGCTTGATGCTCAATGGCTGTTTCAGCATTTAGTTATGGCTATGAATAACAGGTACATAATAAGCAGTTCGGACAGTGCAAAGATGTACACGATTACCATACCGCCTATCGCCATGAGTGATATGGAAATAGCATTAAAAAAGATATTGAAAAATGGATTGGCTTCATTCCGAAGAGGTCAGGAACTGTGTTTTAATCAGACGGACAGTGGATTCAGGGCTAAGTCGGAAAAGGAATTGAATAAATTGCATCAGAATTTATATGCCAAAAATGGTAAAGTATTGGATGACAATGGACAATTTACAGGCAAGGCTTTTCAGTTTCTTGAATTACAGGGAAATAATGGAGAAACATTTTTAGAATATCTTCGCCGCAATCTGCTTAATGAAAATGAGAAAGATACCAAACTGTTCAATTACAGCGATGCACAGATAGAAACTCATTTTGGTGCGTTTGTAAAGGATGTAGTAGCCGCACAGAGAGATAAAATTGACAGTATGACAAAAGCCATAAAACCTTTTCTCGAATCGTATAAATTTGACGGTGAAACAGTTAATACAAGCAATAACAGAGGTGGTTTTATTTATACATCTGACAGGAATTTGTTATCAGACAATGCAAAATTAAGTAAAATATCAAAAAAAACAAGCGAAGAATCGGATATTGAAGATTTGACAGAGGTTGTTAAGAAAATAGAATCGACGCAGGAACAGTACCGTGATGAAGTGTTGGCAGCCCAATTAAACGCTATGATTAATCAGATAGAATTTTCGTATCTTATGTACGGAAAAATGGGTGAATATAAAAACAGTTTGGATTGGAACAAACGTGTTGGTCAAATAGTTAAAGTGGGTGGGAATATTTATGAAGACGAGAATAATCCGACTTATGACATACTTATTATAGACGATATAGTTGTCAAGAGCAATCTTGAAAAAGTATTGGGATTGAATGAAGAAGTTAAACGTATGCATGATGTAGGTATAACTACTACAGACGGTTACAGTATTATTCTTGATGATGAATATGAAAGACTGATGCGTTTTCAGGGTAAATGGAATAAGGTTGAAAGGTATGTGAATGATATGAGAGATTTGACAAAAATAGTTAATCCCGCTGACTATCATCATGTAACAGAACAAATGAAAACTTTTATTTATGACCGTTTGCCTGTGGTTTTACCTAATGGTGAAACGGAAATGCGAAGTATTCAAAATAAAGACAGTACGGGAGTTTTCTTTGAACGTATGGCTATTGGTACACAGTTAGAACCGTTGTACAAATGGCTCAAAGCTCATCCAAATATCAGGAAAGTTGCTTTTGCTTCGGGAGTAAAAGTATCAGGTGCAAGACCTGTTACAGTATTTGATGCTAATGGAAATTTTGTAGAACCTACTATGGATGACGTTCAAAATGCTAC
>JAIROC010000460.1 GCA_031257735.1 Bacteroidales bacterium
CTGCATGGAAATGGTTGCTTTCATCGCCTCCAATGAGACTCCATGGGAAGAACTGAACACTCACAATTGCGGTTGGTGGGTGGATAACGATGTGGATACTTTGACAACAACAATAGAAAGAGCCATTCGTTTGCCGGAAGAAGAACGTCTTGCAATGGGAAAAAGAGGACAGAAACTCATCAAAAATAACTATTCTGTCGAAATTGTTGCGAAAAAAATGATTCGTCTGTATGATTGGATTTTGAACGGTGGTGAAAAACCGGAATTTGTGTATTTATGAACTTAAAAAGTGTGTTTTAAAATGAAAAAAAAGGTGACAAAAATTTTGTTCTTGCTGTTTGGGCTATTGATTATTGTAGAAATATATCTTCGTTGTTATTGGGGATTTTGTGATACTGTACTTATGAAAGAAGATCCTGATTTTGAATATATAGCACAACCCAATCAAAACAGATTCAGATTCAGACATCATATTTACTATAATTCTTATTCGATGAGAAGTCCTGAAATAAAATCAAACACAGTCAAAATATTAGGTTTAGGAGATTCTGTGCTTAACGGAGGGACGCTTACGGATCAGGATAGTATTGCCACTACTATCTTATCCTCTGAATTATCTGAAAAATTAAAGGAAGAGATTCAGGTTTTAAATATATCTGCTGGAAGTTGGGGTCCGGATAATCTTATGTCTTATATAAAAAAACATGGAACTTTTGATGCTAAAATAGCATTCCTTGTAGTAAGCTCCCATGATGCACACGACAATATGAATTTTCAAAAAACAGTTGATTCACATGTGTCTTTTCCTTCAAGACAATACAAATTTGCCTGTGTAGAATTATTGCATAGATATATATTTCCCCGGTTTTTCACAGAAAAAAACGAAACAAATCAAGACTTGGGTATTAATAAAAATACAGCAAATTTTAATACGGGATTTGAAGATTTGAATCGGTATTTCTCAGGTCAAAATATTTATTTTTTTGTTTATTTACATCCAGATAGATACGAAATACAAAATGGCTATTATAATCATCAGGGAAAAGAAATTATAGAATTTTGCAAAGATCACAATATAGATATTATTCTGGGGATAAATTACTTGAATGTTAACAGTTATAGAGATATAATTCACTTGAATGAATTGGGACAAAAGAAAATGGCTGCTTCTCTTTATGATAAGTTGTTGGAGTTATTAAACAAATAATGTAGAATTAAATTCATTTGTGTTTCATCAAAAAATGATTCGACTGTATGAATGGATTTTGAATGGCGGCGAAAAACCGGAATTTGTGTATAAATAAGCAACCCAAATACTATAAATATATACCATAACTCCCAATAAGTTTTCATTTACAGTCAGTAACTTTCACGTATATGTAAAAAATTAAAAAGAATGAATAAAAAAATATTGATATTAGGTCATAAAGCGTATATTTCCTTAGGATTAATAGAGAAGCTACAAGAAACAGGATTTCAAGTGTCATGTTTTTCCAGAGGAGAGGAACAAAAGAATGGTAATATTATAACAGGCAATGTGTTTACATTAACTTCAAATACACAGTTTGACGACCATTATGACACGGTGATTAATTTCATTTTGCTTAAAGACAGGAATATAAGTGAAAATATTCGATATCTGAAATCCTTGACAGATTTTTGTGAACTGAAAAAGGTAAAAAGATTAATACATATATCGTCCATTTCGGTGTATGCGAATGATGAAAAATATGTGAACGAAACTACGTTAATTGAAACTAATACAGGGAGTAAAGGGATGTACAGCGCCCTAAAAATAGAAATAGACAAATATTTGTCAAGTATTAATAACCCGTCTTTTGAATTGTGTTTTGTGCGTCCGGGATTTGTTATTTCAGAGTCTATTAAATCGCCTTTAGCTGGCATTGCCATTAAATTACCTTTAAATTTTTGTTTTTTATTAGGACATAAAAGGACTTCACTACCATTGGTTGACAGAGATATTTTACAAACAGCATTGATCAATATCGTTAAAAGTAAGGATATTATGAATGTATATCTTTTATTGAAAAATAATGGAGGGACCAAGTACTCGTATTTAAAGGACAATTTGAAACTAAGAGTTATTCTCATGCCAAAATGGTTAATATTTTCAGCTATGTCGGCGCTAAAATTTACAGGTATTTTAAATGATGCCAGATACGCAAAATTGACTGGACTTCTTAAAGAAACGTATTTCGATTCGTCAAAAACAGAAAAAGAACTTAATCTTAAATTTTAATGTTGTTTCCATGAAGGTTGCGATTATTGGTTCAGGCGCTTACGGTAGCTATATTGCACATGTGTTAGCGGAAAAAAATCCGACAGCGGAAATTCATATCTACGAGGTCGGCAATTCTTCCATAAAAAATGAAAGTCAGATAGGTTATTTGTCCAACATACTTGGAGCGCCTTATCATGCATTGTCGAAAGGACGATTTTTTGGATATGGAGGAGCGACAGTTAAATGGGGCGGACAATTATTCACTTTTTCTCACAATGATTTTACATACTCATCTTCATTTTTACAAGGCATTGTTGCATTGAACGAAAAATATAAAAGACGTGTTTTGTCAAGATTTAAATTAATAAATGAAGACGAGGAAAAGCATTTGACAGACCAACTTTTTTTAAAAACCGGCATTTGGTTAGGCTATTTCGATAGAAATCTGTTTAATTATTTCAAAATTAAAAGAAAAAAACAGGTTGTTCTTTATCCTAGTTCACGAATAATAAAACTTTTATTCAAAAATCAACATGTTATCGGATTTGAGTATATTCATAAAGGAAATTTAAAAACAGCAGGTGATTATGATCATTACTTTTTAACTGCCGGAGCATTTGAAAGCGGTAGAATTTTACTGAAATCGGGTATCGTATCAAATGGACACCTCCTATTTTCAGACCATTTATCTCAGAGAGCTTTTAAAATCAAATCAGGAACAAAAATCGGGAAGACAGATTTTTCTTTTAAGGTAAAAGGTACCTCTTTAATAACAAAAAGAATGATTGGCGAAATAGATAGTGTCTCCTTTTACGCACATCCTATATTTAACTCTGAATTTCCTTTTTTTCAGAATTTAAAAAAGTTCTTGTTTGGCAGGCATTTTTCCATGCAATTGATAACGGAAATAGTCAAGGATATACCTGCTTGTATGACTTTTACGTGGAATATATTGGTCAAGAAGAGATTACATGTGTATAAAAATGAATGGTATCTTCAAATTGATATGGAAAATCCTGTTAATTCAGGAAAAATAACCATATCAAAAGATAAAGACATGTTTGAAGAAAATGGTTTAGACATTGATTTTACAATTGGAGAACATACAGACAGTTTATTTGCTAAAGCAAAAGACGTCGTAAAAGATTATTTAGATGAATATAACGTAAAATATGAAATTGTAAACGAGGCGACGAATGTGGAAAAGTATGAAGATACGTATCATCCATTTGGTATTTATAGCGATTTTTCTTCGATAGAAGATTATTTTGCAAGATTTTCAAATTTACTTATAATCAGTACCGGAATTTTACCACGAGCTGGTGGTATCAATTCTACATGTGCCATGTTTCCGATAATTGAGGAATATGTTGAAAATTATCTGAAATAAATAATAAAGAAAAACAACTTTGAATAAATAATAAATAAATTAATAATTTTCGTGTTATGTTTACAAAAGTAATAACAAATCCTAAATTACGTTCATTTGTGCGCAAAACGGGGATCATAAAAATTCTAACGAGAATATTGTCAAAACGAAATTCAGTTTATGAGGAACGGTTCTCCAAAGCATTATTTCAATCAATAAATGAAGGAGATGTAGTATGGGATGTTGGCGCTAACATTGGCTATTACACATGCAAGTTTGCACATGCAGTGGGTTCTAGCGGAAAAGTAGTTGCATTTGAACCGGTGAAAGCTACTTATCTTCGCATGGTTGCTGCCTGCAAAAATGAAGGATTGTCAAATGTGTTGCCAGTGCAATATGCTCTTGGGTCGTGTGAAGAGCAAATCAAGATTCCTATTACAAATAAAAACGATGGTACTACCAATTCATTGGCCAAAAGGTCAGATAATTCAACCGATGTGTACGAATTGGTTTCTGTAAAAAGAGGAGACACTGTAATTGCCGAAGGGTTGCCGATGCCTGATATCATTAAAATTGATGTAGAAGCTTATGAAGAAGAAGTGTTGTTTGGTCTGCGTAACTATTTGCAAAGTTGTGCATGGGGGGGGGGCAAAATGCTTAAAATCAATATTTTGCGAAATTCATTTTAAGCAATTGTCTATGCGGGGCAGTACAAATGCACCTTCTCGCATTAAAAGTTTACTGGAAGATACCGGTTATTTTGTACATTGGATAGATGCTTCACATCTCAAGGCCACTCCTAAACGTTAATAAATATTATTCATTATTCATTAATATGACACCATTAAAAAGGAGATATAATCACATAAGTTGGAAAAATAAAATGCTTCGTTCACTTTGGAATGTAGTTTATGTTCTATTTTTTCGTCCTTTTGGAACAAAGATTTTTAATCCTTGGAGGTTATTTCTTCTTAGTATATTTGGAGCAAAAGTACATCGTAAGTCGGGCGTATATGCTTCTGCTAAAATTTGGGCTCCATGGAACCTTGAATTACACAAAAACGCATGGATTGGATACAATGTAATATGTTACAATGTAGATAAAATTATTTTAGAGGAGGATGTAACGATCTCGCAATATACACATTTATGTTCTGCTTCTCATGATATGAATGAAGTTAATCATATTTTAATTTCCTCTCCTATTGTTGTCCGTAGAAAGGCGTGGATTGGCGCCGATGCTTTCATTGGTATGGGCGTAACCATTGGTGAAGGCGCTGTAGTTGGCGCCCGCGCCGCTGTATTTAAAGATGTGGAACCGTGGATAGTGGTGGGTGGCAATCCGGCTAAATTTATCAAAAAACGCGAAATCAACAATGAACATGCTTGATTTGTCTGTAATAATTTTGACTTACAACGAAGAAATTCACATTCGCCGTTGTGTTGAAAATATTCAACCGATAGCGAAGGAAATTTTTATTGTCGATTCATTTTCAACCGATAAAACCATTGAAATAGCCAAATCTTTAGGCGCCAAAGTCTTCCAAAACAAATGGGAAAACAACTACGCCAAACAATTCAATTGGGCATTGGATAATTTACCCATTCAAACCCAATGGGTTTTACGTTTAGACGCCGATGAGTATTTGACATCTGAATTAATTGACGAATTAACAGATAAATTAAAAAATCTTTCGAAAGATACAACCGGAATTATATTCAAACGGCGACATATTTTTTTGAATAAATGGATTAAAAGAGGGACTTATCCGGTGAAATTGTTACGTCTGTTTCGATACAGGAAAGCGATTTGCGAACAGCGTTGGATGGACGAACATATACAATTAATTGAAGGATCGGCTGTGGAATTTGAATATGATTTTGTTGACCACAATTTAAATAATCTTTCCTGGTGGACAAACAAACACAATGGATATGCAATTCGTGAGACCATTGATTTATTAGACATTGAATTAAACATTTTCGGAAAAGAAAAAAGAAGTGAACTGACTGGTCAGGCTGCCGGCAAACGAAATAAAAAATACAGTTACGCCAAGAAGCCGTTATTTCTCCGATCTTTCGCCTATTTCATTTACCGTTACATTTTTCGTTTAGGTTTTACGGAAGGCAAGGAAGGTTTTCTGTGGCATTTCTTACAAGGCTGGTGGTACAGAACGCTTGTTGATGCGAAAATATTTGAGATAAAAAAGATTTGCGGAAATGATAAAGCGAAAATAATCAAACACCTGAGGGATGTATATAATATAGATTTATCCGAATGACTAATGACAAAAATCTCCATTATTACAGTTTGTTTTAATAGTGAAAAGCATATAGTGACAGCTATTGAATCTGTGTTGAAACAGGATTATGCTCATTGGGAATATATCATTGTCGATGGACAGTCGAGAGACAGGACGCTGGATGTTATTAAAAACTATGAACTGATATTTAATGATAAATTAAAGCTGATCAGCGAGCCGGATAATGGATTGTATGATGCGATGAATAAAGGGATTCGTATGGCCACCGGAGATGTGATCGGAATACTGAACAGCGATGATTTTTTTACGAGTGAGAATATCCTTTCGGTAGTGGCAGAGACTTTCAATGATGAAAATATTGATGCAATCTATGGAGATATTCATTTTGTAAAGCCGGATAATCCGGATAAATGTGTGCGCTATTATTCATCCAAGCGCTTTCATCCGCGATATTTCCGGTTGGGATTTATGCCGGCACATCCTTCGTTTTATGTCAGGCGTTGGTGCTTTGAAAAATATGGAGATTATGTTTCGGGTTATACTATTTCTGCAGATTTTGATTTAATGGTTCGGTTTATATATAAACATAAGATCCGGTATAAATATATTCCTGTAGATTTCGTAACCATGCGTATCGGTGGCGCTTCAACCAAAAATATCAAATCAAGATGGGTACTCAATAAGGAAGACATCCGGATTTGCCGTAAACATGGAATTTATACAAACTGGTTCTATATGGGATTGAGATATTTGTACAAAATAAAAGAATTCTTTAACTTGCAAAAAACGTAGAACGCATACTCGGTCAGTTGGCGCTTTGGCTTTAGCCGCGTTTTATCAACAGATTCCGGTAGGACATGTGGAGGCCGGATTGCGGACGCATAACATCTATAGCCCGTGGCCGGAAGAAATCAACAGGCAGTTAACGGGACGGATCGCAACCTGTCATTTCGCCCCTACCCTGCTGAGCCGGCAGAATCTTCTGAATGAAAATGTTCCGGAAGACAAAATCGTAGTAACCGGTAATACTGTGGGTCATGATTCTCAGAAAGCCCGGCGGCATAAAGCAATAGAAAATAACTAAGTGTTAAATCCGTTGCAACTCTTGACGATTTAAAAATAATTCCCGTATTTTGCAACAATAAAATATCACTTGTATGAAACATGTAATCGGAAATAACCTGCGTTTACTCAGGGAAAAATTTAATTATTCGCACGAAGATATCGCTAATTATCTGGGTATAGAAAGGGGTGCGTATGCCAATTATGATTGTGGAAATCGTGAAATGCCCTACGAATTAATGCTGAAGCTATGCGAATTATATGGCCTGCCGTTATCCGCCTTGTTTGAAGAAGACATGGAAAAATTGGAAGAGGATATGATTTGCTGTTTCCGTACCGAGTCACTCAACGAGTGCGACAGAAAAGAAATAGCGCGGTTTAAGAATATTGTACGGAATTATCTGAAAATATCCGCATGTTAGGTTATGGATAAAATTAATTATAATGAGATATGCCAACTCGCGCTAACGTTTAGAAATAACTGTTTTTTTAACGCTTATGAAGCAATTGACTGCAAAAAATTACTTTGGCAACTCAATGTTTTGACGGTATTCCGCCCACTATCTTCTTCTTTTTCGGGAATGTGTGAAAAGAAAAAAGATAAACGGTTTATCCTGATAAATTCCAATCAGATATTGAGCCGGCAATACTTCACGATTGCACATGAATTATATCATTTGTTTATACAAAATGAGTTTAAAATTCATATATGCAATCCCGGAGATACCCAAATAAAAGATATTGAGGAAAAAAAAGCTGATATATTTGCCTCTAATTTGTTGATGCCGGAATTGGGTATAAAAAGACTGATTTCTACCTCGGAATTAGACAAAGGAATAAAACTTTCCACATTGTTTAAATTGGAGAACTATTTTTCCGTTTCACATGCCGCCCTTTTATTCCGGTTGAAAGATTTGAAATTATTGACTAAAAAAGAAGTTGAAAAGTACATTAACGTACCGGTCATACGATTAGCCCAATTGTATGGTTTTGATACCAAACAGTATGAAATCGCAAGGAACGAAGGATTAATCATCGGCGACTATGCTATATTAGCCAAAGAAAAATTTGATCAAAACAAAATTTCGGAGGGCCATTATATTGAATTGTTATCGGAGATAGGCGTCCATTTACCTGCTATTAAAAAATGAAAAAGACTAAAATAATTATTGATACGGACGTTCTTATTCATTTCTATAAAGCAGACTGCCTTTCGATCCTGCATACCATATTTCCGGCTTATGAATATGTTATTTTAAGTATCATTTTAGACGAAGAAATCACGGGAAAAACATTGAAAACCATCTATAATCACCTTTTTCTATTAAAAACAATAAAAATAGAAAAATGGAATCCTTCAGGAGAAATATTGCGTGAATATGCAATGCTACTCAAGAAATACGGAAAAGGAGAAAGCGCTTGCATGGCTTATTGTAAATATAATCACGACATAATTGCAAGCAGCAACCTGAAAGATATAAAGGATTATTGCGACAAAAATAGCATTACTTATATTACGACAATGGATTTTTTATACGCCGCTTTTAAGAAATTCCTGTTGACGGAAAACGAATGTAACGTTTTCATATCTAAAGTCATTGAAAAAGGCAGTATTTTGCCTGGCATTAAAATTATAGATTATCAACCAAGAAATTTGTATCTGTAAATAAAAAGCTAAATTATATTAACAATGCCAAAAAAAGTTCTTTTAGTATTTGGTACCCGCCCGGAAGCGATTAAGATGGCTCCGTTGGTAAAAGAATTTCTGAAATATTCGGGATATTTTGAAACAAAAGTCTGCGTGACCGGACAACACCGCGAAATGCTGGATCAGGTATTGCGCCTGTTTGAGATTGTACCGGATTACGACTTGAATATCATGAAGCAAGGGCAGGATCTGTATGATATCACATCGCGCGTCTTAACCGGGATGCGGGATGCGCTGAAAGAATTGCAACCGGATCTGGTTCTGGTACATGGCGATACAACGACCTCTATGGCTACGGCTTTAGCCGCGTTTTATCAACAGATTCCAGTAGGACATGTGGAGGCCGGATTGCGGACGCATAACATCTATAGCCCGTGGCCGGAAGAGATCAACAGGCAGTTAACGGGACGGATCGCAACCTGTCATTTCGCCCCTACCCTGCTGAGCCGGCAGAATCTTCTGAAAGAAAATGTTCCGGAAGACAAAATCGTGGTAACCGGTAATACGGTAATAGATGCATTGCACTGGGTGGTCGACAAAATAAAAAATGACGGCGGTTTGCAGTCGTCGTTAAAATCGGAGTTAAAGAAATCCGGTTATGATACAGGCCGGTTGAATGAAAATAACCGTCGCCTTGTATTAATAACAGGTCATCGTCGTGAAAACTTCGGAGAGGGATTCATTCATATATGCAAAGCGATCAAGGCATTAACCGGGAAATATAAAAATGTGGACTTTGTTTATCCGATGCATCTTAATCCGAATGTGCGAAAACCAATCATGGATGCGTTCGGAGAAAACAGGAATGATCGCCAATCGAACCTGTTTTTTATTGAACCGCTGGAATACCTGAATTTCGTTTATCTGATGGAAAAAAGCGATATCGTTTTAACGGATAGCGGCGGAATACAGGAAGAAGCTCCCGGCTTAGGAAAGCCTGTCCTTGTTATGCGCGATACGACAGAACGACCGGAAGCGCTGGAGGCCGGTACGGTAAAATTAGTCGGGACGGATTTCGACAAAATTGTAAATGAGGTATCCGGGCTTATTGATGATGAAAGTTATTATTATAGCATGAGTATGGCCGTTAATCCTTATGGAGACGGAAAGGCCTGTGAGAAAATAGTTGCGTATTTCGTTCCCGAAATGTGATTAACAGAGCGCCCT
>JAIROC010000546.1 GCA_031257735.1 Bacteroidales bacterium
AAGCGGGTTACAGCTAATGCTGTTCGCGACCGCTATCACGGTAAAGATGATAGCAGCAAGACATTAGTTGATGTGTATAAAGATCATAACAAAAAATGTCGCGCCCTGATTGGCATTGACTTTACGGAATCGACAGTTGAGAAATTTGATACTTCGCTCTCTCATTTACAGGAATATATCAAGCACAGAAGTGGAAGCGATGATATTCTTTTGAGTGATGTGAACAGCCAATTTATTAACGATTTTGATTTCTATCTGAAAACGGTGCGGAAATGCCAACACAATTCAAGCCTGAAACATCTCAAAAATCTGAAAAAGATTGTTCGTATTGCTTTGGCAAACGACTGGCTCAAAAAAGACCCGTTTTATGGCATCCAATTCAAGCACGAGGAAACAAATATCGAATTTTTGACACAGGAAGAATTGGAAACGATTATACATAAGGAGTTTACTATATCTCGCTTGGCGCAAGTGCGGGACGTTTTTGTCTTTTGTTGCTTTACAGGACTTGCCTTTATTGATGTAAAGCAACTGACACCCAATCATTTGATAAAGGACAATAAAGGTGCGATGTGGATTAGGAAAAATCGGCAGAAAACAGGAAACATGTGTAATATTCCTGTTTTGTCGGTTGCTCAAAAGTTAATTGAAAAATATCACGACCATCCCGAATGTTTGAAACGGAATGTACTTTTGCCCGTAATGAGTAATCAGAAGATGAACGCTTACTTGAAAGAATTGGCTGATTTGTGCGGAATTACCAAAAAATTGACAACGCATGTCGCCCGACATACCGCGGCAACAGTGGTTTTTCTTGCTAATAATGTTTCGATGGAAAATGTTGCCAAGATTTTGGGACATTCAAATACAAAAATGACGCAACATTATGCGAAAGTGTTGGACAGTTCCATTATGCGAGATATGGTGAACGTGGAAAATTGTTTTGCAAATGTATGACTTCAATCTCCATTAGAATACTGTTTGGAACGGTATTTACAGAATTGAAGGGAGTTTGCGCTCCCTTCTTTAGTATTAATACATGCTTTCATTATATATTCTATCTGTTTCTTTTTTGTATTCGCGACGATTATATTTTTCGCCACGACACATCCAGCAACTACATAAAACCCTGCAAGATTTGTACTTTGAAAGATAATTATCCTTGTACAAGTCAATCCATCGGGGATTTATAACCCACTTGTCTTTGATAAAAAATGCGCCTTCATATGCGGCGTGCAGTTTCATTTTAGCCGCATAAATACGGTTTCTTTGTTCAATTCTCCAATGCTTGTTTCTTTTTTCCATCATCACGTTCAATTATTGTTATTAGCTTGAACGTGTTTGAAATAACATAAAAAATTGAGTTGTTGAGAATTGTATTCATCGTACTAAAATTTATTACCATAATGTATAGACAAAGGTAATAATTTTTCATCTTGCTCACAAATTTATATTCCAAGAAAAAAACGGAAAGTCCAAGCCCTTTGGGTTTCCTCAAAATTTCTTCCTTTCCTGCGGAAAGAGTAAATTTTGGGAAAGGCTTGCCTTACTTTTTCTTTCCATATTTGGAGCGTTTACAAGATGAAAAAGAAATAAATCATTCAAAGGAGGAGAAATAATTATCGTTCAACATTCTCTCAATATCGCTTTCCCGGTAAAGGATTTTTCCGCCTAACTGATAATACGGAATTTTTCCATCTGTCCGGTAATCCTGCAAAGTTCGGCGACTGACTTTTAACCTTTCTGAGACTTCTTTATCTGTCAAGTAGCGTTCGCCATTCAGTGAAGGCTTGCAGTTCTCAACCAAATTTTCGGTACTGTCAAGCATCCGTTCCAATGAAAGAAAAAAGGACTTCACTTTTTCATGGTCTCTTGTTATCAAATTATTTTCCATACGGCTTATATTTTAGTTGTTCCATTACTCGTTGAACATCTTCCGGCTTGTAATACATTTTGTGGTTGATTTGGGAATAAGGCAAAGTTCCATTATCCCGGTAGGTTTGTAGTGTCCGTTTTGAGATATTCAGCATTTGGCAAACATCCTGATTATCCAACCACTTTTGCAGCCTCTTGTCTTTTCGAACACAAAGCGCATCCATCTGTTTTACGAATAGTTCAAACCGCGTAACCATTGCCTCAAATGTGCGGGCTTCAATATTTATAATTTCCATATTCTTGCTTTTTTGAATTTTGGCTCAAAGGTAAAATGATATTCTCAGTTGATTATCAAAGTTCCGGCAAGTGGCAGGGGTTTGCACAGGTTTGCTTCGGTAAGGGAGGACAAACTTAAAATTAAATGGTGATTTTGCTAATGAAAAGAAAAAATGACAAAAGTGCAAAACATGGCATATCACAGAGAGTAAATCGCAAATAATTAATATATAGACAATTATCATTTTATTTGCAGCGTGAAGTCAAGTAAATACACTTACTGCACACATTTTATTTATCCACTAAAATAAGAATATTATGGCAGCAAAAAGCAGGGAAGTTCCTGACATTGATGAGCAGGCATTATTAAATTCAATTGCAGAGAAAAGTTTTGGAATAGATTTCATGGCACAAACTGCACCGGTTAAACAGACTGTAGTCACTGTTCCCGATGAAACCATCGTACAATCCGACAATTCCAAAAGAATTAACAACAAACAACGCAAATTTGCATTAGAGGAGTTCAAGCAACAATTTATGCAAACCCCGAAGATTGACAACCGCAAGCCGGTTTTCATCAGTCTTTCAGTCCGCGACAGTTTGGAACGGATTGTAAGTCTGTTCGGGGAACATGGCATGAGTGTTTCGGGACTGGTTGAGAATCTTTCCCGGAACTTTCTTGAAACTTACCGGGACGATGTCGAACAGTGGCGAAAATTGTAAACTGTATATAATCAGTATAATGTATTCACTGTGTGCAGTCAAATTTTCAACATCCGGCATCGAAGATGCTCATGTGCATTGGCACATGGCAAGTTGTGTTTTGTGCTGCACAGAACCTTCTGTGCATCGCAAAACCCCTTGCCGAAATTGCCTCCAAAGTCGGCAATTTTTAGTATAAGCTCGAACAAATAAATTTGAAAATATGAATACAAGCAAAAATTTGGGCGGTCGTCCGAAAAAGACAGACCCGTGTACGCATCGCTATTCATTTAGCTTAAACGATGTAGAAAACGCAGAGTTCCTGGCAATGCTGGATAAAACGGATTGGACGGCAGACACGGCGAAATTCATTAAAGTCTGTCTGCTTAAACGGGAAATCAAGTATGTGAAATTTGACAAAGCAGCAATGGACTATTATATGCGTTTGACAACATTTCATTCACAATTCAGGGCAATCGGAGTGAATTACAATCAGGTTGTTAAACATTTGAAAGCTACTTTTACGGAGAAAATGGCGTTGGCTATGCTGTATAAATTGGAAAAGGCGACGATAGAATTGGTCGCTATTCAGAAGCAGATGATAAACAGAGAACTTTGAACAAAAATACTTGCTAAAATGATGTGAATCGGACTAAAATCAGTACCTTTGCCGCCGAAAAAACAATTAACATATAATGTTTAAAATAACTTGGGACAAAGCAAATAATGGAGTTTTGCTCGCATTAAACGCTAATGGAGATACACTTACAGTATCTCCCCGTCCTGTGTTTTTTGAAGAACTGGATTTGTTAGGTTTTGATGATAAAGCAGGTTGGAAATACCCAAAATCGAAAGAGCCTTTATTGTGGGCTTGCGATAGACGCTATTATTATAAAGGTAAATTAGTTGCCGAAGTAAAAGGAGGCAATATCTTTGATAATGCTGAACTTATCGTTCCCATTGAATTTTATGGTTTGGAATTGAAATCTATTGACATAAAAAAAGTAATTGCCTCAAACAAACAAAACCTGTTTTTAATTGAGCATGAAGCTTTACAATTTATCAATGAAACATATAGAACATACAGCCTTAAAAAAATACGAGCCAAAGCAAAGGTAAATAGCGAAGTAGATTGGGGATTGCTTGCGGAAAATCAGGAGAAAAAAACAAAAACGAAGTACGCCGTTGTAAAAGAAGATTGCGATAGCTTTGATATGATGCCTTTGAATTTGGCTACCGAACAAAATAAGACGGTCTATTTAAATACTAAAATAGAACAGTTTATAGTTTCATTCAGTGGTGGAAAAGATTCACAAGTAGTATTGGATTTGGTGAGCAGAGTACTTCCACCCGATGATTTTTTGGTAATTTACTCTGATACAGGCTTGGAAATACCTCCATCGTTGAAACTTTATAAAGAAATAGAAACTTTATATCAAAAGCGGTATCCCAATCTCAAGTTTCATTTGGCTAAAAATCCCCAAGATACAGTAGAATTGTGGGATAAATTTGGGTTACCAAGTCGAGTGCATAGATGGTGTTGCTCGGTTACGAAAACAGCGCCACTATACAGATATTTGAAAGAACTTAATAATATCGGTAAACAACCGAATGTGTTGACATTTGAAGGTATTCGAGCGGAAGAAAGCTCTTCTCGAGAAAAATATGATAGAAAAATCGGAAAAAACGTAAAGCATTCTGGTGTGATAAATGCAAGTCCAATTTTTTATTGGAATGTAACGGAAGTGTTTTTATATTTATTTTCAAAGAAAATTCCAATAAATGAGGGCTATAGATACGGTTTAACGAGAGTTGGTTGTTGTATTTGCCCATATTCTTCAGAATGGTCTGAGCGGATTGTGAATAAAGTATATTCACAATCGCTAAATCCGTATCTTAATGTCATTAAAAAACAAGTTATAAATTCTGGTGTAAAAGATGTCGATGAATACATAAAAACTGGTAAATGGAAAATCAGAGCTGGTGGAAAATCACTTATTTCTACTAAATCAAGAATAGACATTATAGAACAGAAAACGGATTTGATAGTTTTATTGATTAATCCCCAAGAAAATTTGTTAGAATGGCTGAAAATAATAGGAAAAGTATCGTACAAAATAGAAAACAATATCATATATGGAGAAATTTTTACGAAAGATGTAACTTGTATTTTTAAGATAGAACCAATAGAAGAAAAACCAAGTTGTAAAATTAAAGTTATTTTTTCCAATATATATAATTTCCCAATTTTATTGGGGAAAATAAAAAAAGTTTTAAATAAAACGACGTATTGTACACATTGTATTTCTTGTGAAATAGAATGTCCAACAGGAGCATTGACTGTAGAGCCTAAGGTAAAAGTTGATATAAGCAAATGTATTCACTGCTCTAAATGTATAGACTTTATAGATAAAGGATGTGTAATGGCAAAATCATTAAATACAACAGAAGGAGTTTTAAATATGGCAAAAAAACAGGGTAGTATAAACCGATATGAAGGGTTTGGCATAAAAGAGGAATGGTTAGATGCCTTCTTTCGTTGCACAGATACATTTCTTGAAACAGAACATGGGCTGGGAGGTCCACAAGTACGGGCATTTACTAATTGGCTAAAAGATGGCGAGTTAATAGACAATACTATAACATCCATAACAGAGTTGTGTATCATATTGAAATATATATATCCTACTAATCCCAATTTAGTTTGGGAAATTCTTTGGATAAACTTTGTATCAAATTCGATTATAATTAATTGGTACATCCAAAAAATTCCACTTCAAAGCAAATTCAAAAGAACGGAAATAGATGCTCTCTTGATAGATAGTTATCTGGAAATGCAATCTCGAACATTGACAAATGCAGTTGATTCATTAGCATATCTTTTTAAATACAGTAAAATTGAAAATATAAAAGTGGGAAAGAATGAAAAAATAGGAAAAGACACTATTATTTCAAGATTTCCAAATGATAATGTAAATCCACTTTCTGTCGCCTACTCTCTATATCGTTATGCCAAAGAAAACGACCGATACAATTTTACTGTGTCAGAGTTATACGATGAAAAAGAAACACGCGGAATATATAAGGAATTTGGATTGTCGAAAGAGCGTTTTGAAAACATTTTGCGCGGGTTGCAAGAAAATAAGTATAAAATTGTACAAGTTGATTTGCAAATGGGATTAGATAATATTTCCTTACGGGAAGATTTAACTCCTCTGAGCGTATTGAAGTTATTACTTGAAAAATAATTTTGATTATGAAATATTCGGATATTATCGGTCTGCATGATTATTTCGCTCCATACTACATTATGGGGAATGAAATGGCAGAGGATTATTGGAAACAGTTTATTCCCAACGAAGGCTTTAATGGTTTGTTAAAACAAATATTAAACGCAGTTGATACCAATGAAACAAGTTTGAGAAAGTCATTTTGGATTCAAGGCTCTTTCGGTACAGGGAAAAGTCATGCCGCAGGCGTTGTTAAGCAACTACTATGGCAGGATTGGAATAAAGTTTCCGATTATGTTGATGACCAAATATCCGACACTCAATTAAAATCCAAACTGTCAAATTTCAGGAAAAAGAAAAAATTATTACCCATTGTTATAAGCGGTATTGGGAGCGTAATTGACCATCGTTCTTTTTCATTAGAGATTGAACGGGCAGTAAAACGTGCGTTGAAAGACCATAAAGAATTATCTGTAAAAAGTGATTTTGAAAAATACATCGAAAAAGCAGCAAACGGCACAATGCCCTGTGAATTTTTAATTGAAAACGATGAAGAATTAGGCTTGTACGTTAATAGTAAAGACGAAATAATCAAAGAATTAAAGGCTGAAAGCATCAAGTTTATTCGTTTGCTTGATAATGCTTTAAGCAAGCAGAATATTCATTATTCACACAGTAATATTACACAGTGGCTGATTGAAATCAATCAAGAAGTTGTTGATAAAGGAATTGCAGACGGAATAATCATATATTGGGACGAGTTTACTACCATAATGGATTTTTCAGCGCACAATCAAAATGCCGACAGTGTTGGTGCAGCAATTATCAATATCATACAGTCAATTGCAGAATTAAGTGCTCACAATAATATTTATCTGTACCTGATAAGTCATAGAAAACCGGAACATTACGACAGGGCAAGAAGCCGTGAAGACATACAGAAAATGCGAGATAGATTTTATAATATATCTTACGAGATAGAACCTATTACAACTTTTCATATTCTCTCTGCCGCTATCAAAAAAATAGACAAGGATACTTGGAATGTAGAAAAAGACAATATATATACTGCTTTCCCCGCATTAGATAATTTGGTTGTAAAATTGACGGACAACCATTCCTCAAACACAAAAGAAGCCGTTAAAAATTTATTTCCTATTCATCCATATTCCGCTTATTTATCAACTTTTATTGCTCGAAACATAGGTTCGGCAAATCGTAGCGTATTTGAATTTCTTCATAACAAAGAACTTGGATTTGGAAGTTTTTTGAACGAAGAAGTTTCTATCGGAACATTATTGACCGCAGATTATCTTTGGGATTATTTTGCCGAATCATTTGAGCAAGACCCTAAAGGAGATTTCAGACAAATATTTGATAAATATAGGTTGTACAGCGATAGGATGGAGGCTGAAGGCAATGCGTATTTGAAAGTTTTTAAATCAATACTATTGTTGAATGTCTTATACAAAAAGATAGATATTTCGAGTATTTCTATTAGTTATGTAACACCATCGGTTGCCAATATCTCGTCGTTATTTTTAGGATTACCTTTTGAAAATCAAGTGCCTGACATTCTAAATTATATCTATGAGAAAGAAATTATCGAAAAAACGCCAACGAATTATTTTTTGATAGAATTTTCTTCTTTACCCTATCACGAAGTAGAAAAGGAAAAACAAAATTTACAGAATACATATAACAATGATATAGTTAAGATATTAACCAACATTAATTTAAGGAAAGAATTAGAAGACCGTATTTTTAACGATACAATATATCGTGCCAATGAAGTATTATTTTTGTCTTCAACAACAACCTATAATGAACATGTTTTAAAAACGCGCTTATTAAATCCGGCTTCTTTTCAAAAAAGTTATGCTTTGCATATTGCATTATTTCTATCCAAAACAAGCGAAGACAAAGAAAAAACGATTGACTATATCGAAAAGTTATCAAAAGATGAAGACTTGAACAATATTATTTTTGTCTTTGCTGATGAAGTATTGGGAGAATCTAATTACGATAAATTCATTGATTTTATAGCAAGAAAACAAGTAAGCGATACACATCGTTACGAAGAACAGGCTATGAATTATCAAAATTATGCAACTCAACATATCGAAAAATGGATTAATGCCATAAAAGAAAGAACTGTAACCGTATTTTTTAAAGGTAAAGAAACTAAACTATTAGCAAATGAATTAGGCGCAAGGATCAATAAACAATATGCCTCTGAAATATTTTCAAAGGGAATTGACAGTTTGAATATACATAAGAATATTTGGAAAGAATTAAAGGCAAAGACGACTTTTTCAATCGAAAAAACTTTATTCCCCAATGATAGAACAGAATTGCAAAATAATTTGGCAAAAGGAGTTGATTCCTATCTGCTTTCTATTTTTCAAAATTCTCAAAAAGAATTTATTGTTG
This sequence comes from Bacteroidales bacterium, assembly GCA_031257735.1. GTDB lineage: Bacteria > Bacteroidota > Bacteroidia > Bacteroidales > WCHB1-69 > JAIROC01. The sequence goes on from JAIROC010000546.1 coordinate 8,517, forward strand.
ATGACAACTTAGAACTAAAAACAGATATAGACATAAGCAATCATCCGTTGAAAATGTTACAGGATTATGTTGATGAAATATTGGATAAGCAACGAAAAAAATCACAATTTAATTTAGGAAAAGAACTTGAAGAATTAAGAACAATGCCGTTTGGGCTTTATAAAAATATGCCCAATATGGCTATGTTAGGATTTGTTTTCCGAAAATATATTAATGATGATTTACAAACTGCCGATTTGGGGCGGCAAATAGGAAAAGATGCAATGCGGGATTTGATTGCAGAACTGTTTGAAAATTGGGACGGAAAATCAAATCAAAATAAACTTCAATTGCGTTTTGGCTCAAAAGAAGAACGGAAATTGAAATTAAAATTAATCCGGTTGTTTGATTTAAAAGATGTTGATAGCATTATTGATTCACGTTACGCAATACGAGAATATATAAACAAATATGCAAAATTTCCGTTGTGGTCAATGTGGTATTTTACCAACAATGAAAACATCAAGCGGACAGTAGAAGAAATGCAAAATTTGTTGAGCAGTTTTGCAAAAGATTTAGATAATACTCTAATTAAAAAAGTATTAGATGCAGTAGATACCTTTGATTATGAATTACGAGACGATTTAAAGCCTGAAAATTTCAAAACTGGTTTTATCAACTTTATATGTCAGATACCCAGTATACAAGTTGCAAATTCGGACATTAATGATATTCTTCTCAATCTTAAACAGAATTTAGGCGGGGAGGTTTGGTCTTGGGAAAAAGATAAAGTGCAGGATAAGGTTACGATTTGGTATTTACAAAAAAATGCTACTCCTACACCTGTCCCTCCCAAGCCAACACCAACTGGTGTTGTTGCAGAACCACCGGTAAAAAGTCCTTATAAAAAGTCTGTCATTGCAAACATTAGAAACTCCCAACTTGGCGAAAATGGCTTAAAAGAAAAAGTCATTTCAATTTTGGAGAAACATCCGGAAATCCAATCTGTTTTTGAACAATATTTTAATGAAGAATGAAACTGTCGGAAAAAATAATAGAATTTTCGTCAGTAAATGAATTGTTACAGGCGATAAAAGAGGATAAGTCAATTAATCACGGACTTTCTCGCAGATACCCTGTGCGTTTTATTTTTCTACAAAACTTTCAAACATTCAAAAATATATCATCTGCATTGAAAGAGCTAGGAATTAAGGAAATCTCCATTGAAGATTTTCTTATTCGTGATGATAGTTGGGTTGATAATGATACACTGTTCAATAATATTATCAACACGTCCAATGATATACTTGTTGTCCCTTTTTCTGAAATTGCTCGTTTTTATTCCAAACAGGACTTTCAGAATTTTTTCACTCGCCTGATGACTTATGAAAATGATAATGCCAACAGAAGAATTTATTTGCCGCTCATCGGATTGTATCAACAATTTGAAACCTATTTTTTTGAAACCTTCACGCGATGCCAAGAATGCGCTCCTTTATGGAGTATGAACGGGGATAAACCTCAACCCGTAAAAATATATCTCACACCCGAAATCCCGGAAAAAGGTTGTGAACATTTGATAAGAATCAAGACCGCAAAAGATTGGTTATGTTTTTGGAAAAGGTATGCGCCTTGCAATATTGTCTGCTCTTCAAAACCATTACTCTTTTATTATAAAAACTCCGACCCGGAAACAGTCTTTACACTATCAAAAAGCGAGAATACAAAAGAACTCATCAAACAAATTTATAATATAGAAATTCCAATAGAATATATCAAGAATGAGCAGCCTTATTGGAATAATTTATTCTCTCATCTTGATAATAATTATTCAACATATTCTCGTTTCTTAAGACAGCATTGCAACGTTAAAAATCTGAATATCAATGGGAATTTTTTGGAAGAATGGATACGACATGAGGATATTTTTACAAGATGGTTATTGAAAAATTATGTACTATCACAAGAATGTTTATCAGGAAAATATATATACAAGGTATTATCTTCTATTGAAGGCTATTCCAATCAAACAATCTTCAGACATATATATGAAGATTGTTTCCCCATTGAAGAGAATAATCGCTTCTTACCTGAAAGAATTAATTTAATACAGATTCTTGCAAAATACAACATTCAATTATCTGATGATACAAAAACAACCTTAAAGCAACATATCTATTCCATACAAAATGTGGAACAAGGGGTAGCCCTCTGTACCGGATTGTTTGATTTTGAACAGGAGTTTATATTAGATTCTTTTTTGAAAAATAAAGTTCCGATAAATAGTATTGAAAAGAGATTTCCTGAACTTGTTTATTATGTAAGCAATTCATTTTTAGATAATTTAGACAAAGAACAACAATGGATATATAAATATATTAGCGATTACAAAAAAGCGAAACTTTTTGATAATTACTCAGATAATATTAGACAGGTGATTTTTGAAAAAAATGCCAATAGTGATACTTTTTGGAATTGGTATCACAGTTTTGAATCGTCCAAGAGTATTTTATCTCAATTACAAGTAGATAAAATATACTGGCTTGATGGTTTGGGATTGGAATGGATTTCGTTTATTGAGCATTATATTTTATCCAAAAGTGAAGAAAAAATTTCTGTCAGGCAAAGGTTCGTCGGGCGTTCGGAATTACCAACAACTACGGATTATAATCAAATCTCTGATGTTTACAAAAGATTTGAAAATCCCGATAAATATGTTCACGATAATCCTTATAAATATCCACAATCAATTCTAAAAGAATTTGAAATAATTAAGCAAATTCTTGATTCCATTCTTGTCAATTTTGGAAACAATGAAAGCGTTGCAATTGTTTCAGACCATGGACTGACAATGCTTCCCAGATTGGTGGATTCCAAAAAATATGGAAAAAACGATGGACATGAGGGGCGATACATCGAAGTTCAAAATGAGAAATATAGTGATGATGTTGACTACATAAGTTCTGAAACAACTATTGATAAGAAAAATTATTTAATAGCCTTGAAACATAACTCTCTTGGTAAAAAGCCAATACGTGAAGTTCATGGAGGCTGTACACCAGAAGAAGTTTTAGTCCCTATTCTCGTAATTTCCAATAAATTTGAAATTGATTCAGACGCTATTAAGGAGTATAAAGTTGATATTTCACGAACTGAAATTCAGAAAACTAATCCAATACTTGAATTTTCAATATCAGATAATCCATCTGTTGCTTTTGTAGAAATAAATGGCATACAAAAGCGTTTACAGTACAATACAGAAACTGATAGATGGTTTGTAATGCTTGATAAATCATTGTCTGGCAAGCAAAATGTAAAAGTTATTATAGCAAAAAAAGAATATTCATTTAGTATAAATATAAAAGCAGGTATGCAGGAGGAGGATTTATTTTGAAAACATTGGACGAAAAAATAAGATACAATTTTCCTGACGAGTCTGTACACAAAGACCCGCAGAATTATAGCGTGTTTGCAGGAAAAAGTTTGCCGTCATTTATCAAAGATTATCTAATTAAAAGATATACGGATGATTTCGGTTATCTTGACCGTAATAGCATATTAAATTTCCTCGAACAGCATATACCAAGCAAAGATAATGACATTAAGAATCGGCTTCGCACTCATCGTGAAGAAATATCTATCCTATCCCGTTTTATAGTTGAAACTGATTTGAAAAATGATAAACTTCTCTTCTCAATCCCTGATTTAGGGATAAAATCAAGTGAAGGAAAAATACCTGACCACATCGCCAAAAAACATCCCGAACTTAAAGACGGTGAACTTTGGGGTGTAATAACATTAGTGTATCAGCCTCCGTTAGGAAAAGAAAAAGGATATGTAGAGCTAATTAATTATAAAGCATTCAAGCCATATCGTGTTGATTTGGAATATTATAGAAATGCTCGCAAAGAATTTTCAACTGCGGAATGGGTAGATTTACTGATTCGTTCTATGGAATACAATCCTGACGGATTTGAATCTTTATCCCAAAAACTTATGTTTTTAAGTAGAATCCTGATATTTCTTGAACCACGATTAAATTTGATTGAACTTGCACCTAAAGGAACAGGTAAATCATACATCTTTGGAAATCTAAGTAAATATGGTTGGATGATTAGTGGCGGAAAAGTTACTCGTGCAAAACTTTTCTATGATATGACAAAGAAATCAATGGGTGCTATTACGCTTTATGATTTCGTTACTATGGACGAAATTCAAACTATCACATTTTCGGATGCAGACGAATTGAAGGCTGCTCTGAAAAGTTATCTTGAAAGTGGAAATACAACAATAGCTAATGTTAAATTGACTTCTCGAGCAGGATTAATCATAATGGGTAACATTGCATTATCACGAGATAAAAAGCCGCTAAAATCGAAATATTTTGTTGAATTACCTGAAGTTTTTAAAGAATCTGCTTTATTAGACCGTTTCCATGGTTTTATTGAGGGTTGGAAATTACCGCGTATCAACGAAGATTTAAAAATTAAAGGATGGACTTTGAATGTGGAATATTTTTCGGAAATACTGCATGAATTAAGAGAAAAATCAAACTATGCTTCAATCGTAAGTGAATTATTAAATGTTCCAATAAAAGCAGACACAAGAGACACAACAGCGATTAAACGATTAGCTACAGCGTATCTCAAATTACTGTTTCCTCATGTATCTGAAATATCTGATGTTGATAAAGAAGAGTTTAAAAACTTTTGTCTTATGCCTGCAATAGATAAACGCCACATCATTCGTCAGCAAATACATTTGATTGATGAGGAATTTTCTGATGAAGTTCCTGATATTCAAATTATAGATTAATTTACTTGATAATATATGTCCGAATCTCAAAACATAGAATACAAAAGCAGTTGGCACGACGATTACTTGAAATGGGTATGCGGTTTTGCCAATGCGCAAGGTGGCAAAATCTATATCGGTATGAATGATGCCGCCACCGTCGTCGGCTTGCCAAACCAAAAGACATTGATGGAAGAAATCCCTAATAAAATTAAAAACAATATGGGGATTACTGCCGAAGTCAATCTGTTGAAGGAGGATAGCAAAGATTTCATAGAAATCGTGGTACAGCCCTATTCCGTGCCTATTTCTTTGCGCGGACGGTATTACTACCGAAGTGGCAGCGTAAAACAGGAACTTACAGGCGCAGCGTTGAGCGAGTTTCTTCTTAAACGTGCAGGGCAAACTTGGGATAATGTGATTGAAGAACGAGCCACGCTTGCAGATATTGACGAGGCAAGCATAAAAAAATACTTGCGAAAAGCTGAAACAGGAGGTCGTTTGCCTGATACAGAAGAACTTACAACCGAAGAACTTTTAGAAAAATTGCGATTGGCAGAAAACGGTAAACTCAAACGCGCCGCAATCGTGCTGTTTGGCAAAGACCCCGGTAAGTTCTATCCGAACACCTTTGTAAAAATCGGCAAGTTTGAAGACGATGATTTTACAATTCGTTTCCAAGAGGTAGAAGAAGGCAATGTGATTGAAGTATTAGAAAAGGTTTTACGCACGCTTGATTACAAATTCCTTATCAAAAATATTTCTTTTGAAAGAATGAATCGCGTTGAAACGCTCGAGTATCCTGTGCCTGCATTGCGCGAAATGTTGCTTAACGCCCTGATACACCGTAATTATATGGGTGCGCCAACGCAACTTCGTGTCTATGACAACAAACTGCAACTTTGGAATCACGGCACTTTGCCCGAAGGCATAACGCTTGACAAACTGTCAAAATCTCACTCTTCTTATCCCCGTAACCCAATACTTGCAGAGGCGTGTTTTAAAGGAAGTTATATTGATTCTTGGGGCAGCGGCATTATGAAAATTGTAAATTCCTGCAAAGCGGCAGGATTACCAACGCCTACCCTCGAAGAAGATATGGGCGGTTTTATGGTTAAACTTTTCAAAGACAGATTTACGGAAGAACAACTGCAAAAATTAGGGCTGAGTGAAAGGCAGGTAAAAGCCGTTTTGTATGTAAAAGAGAAAGGAAAAATCACAAATAAAGAATATCAAGAAATAAACAATATATCCGAAAGAACGGCTTCTCGCGATTTGGAAGAATTATTTCAAAATAATATATTCGAACGCATTGGAGAAGGTAAATCAACATACTATAAAATAAAGAGCGGCGGATAAATGGCGGATATGGCGGATAAATGGCGGATAAAATTTGCTCATTTCCCAAAAACTCCATATCTTTGCCCCATCGCTCATTGAAACAACGCAAAAGACTTAAAATCACAGAAGTTTGATTTTGATATAAATCGTGGGACTGGATTTTTGGACTTTGTTAAGATATTGATATATTGGCGGTTGAGCGGATAGTTCATATTCCGTCCATACCGCAAACAATGCTGAAGATCAACAAGTTGCAAAATAAACACCCGGTTTTACACCCTGAAAAGGTTAAAACCGGGTGTTTTGTTTTTATAGATTTTCCAAATCAAATGCTATGAGTCAAATAGAAAGTGGCTCAGTCGGAAAATCTGTGGGCTATGCGTAAATTTTTGTCAATCTGAATAAGAAGAAGTTGATGTCGACAACTCCTCTAAGGAAATGTTATGATATAATTTGACTAATCAAGAATAA
>JAIROC010000549.1 GCA_031257735.1 Bacteroidales bacterium
TGATACAACTCATCACCCGCAACAAGGATGTAGTAGTCTCGGTTGCCGAGGAAGACCTCAAACCCATGGGCGGCGAGATTCCGTAAGCGCGGCGCGGGGGCGTGGCTCCCGCGCTTGACAGCTTACCTGGCCTTCTGATACTGTGGGTGTTGTATACGAAAAAAGGAAAAATTACAGTAAATGACCATTATGGAAACGAAAGAGAAAATAAAATCACTCGATTCAGAAAATTTAGGCGCTTTAATTTTTGAAAATAGAAAGAACAATGCCTATATTCAAAATATTCTTGAAAATCTGGGTCGTTTGCCGCAAAATTTTGATGGTAATTGGTTGTTAGAATTGCTTGACAACGATAGTAGTAGTATTCGCTTCCTTGCGGTAAAAAATCTGGGAAAACTGAAAAACGAGGCTTTTCTTATCTTTTTAACGAAAATAGCAAAAACAGACCCTGATACAAATGTCCGTAGAGAGGCAGTCTCAGCGATTGGTCGTATGCGAAAGCCTGATACAAAAAAAATCCTTTTTGAAAAACTTAAAGACCCTGATCCAAAAGTTGTTTGTCAGGCAATACGCGGGCTTTTGGTGTTCAAAGGTGAGGAAACGGTAGATGAAAAGCTGAAGTCTCTCGCAGACCATCAAAATGAAATGGTTCAGCAGGTTATTCGTAAAGAATATTTTACAAGGTGCCTGAAGGAGAAAGCGCAGGCACATTCTGAAAGCTTTGATTATCTGAAAAATGTTGTTGTTAATGGCGACACAATTGAAGTTATGAAATTATTACAGGACGAAAGTATTCATTTGACATTTACTTCACCACCATATTATAATGCGCGGGATTATTCTATATATCCATCATACAAATCATATCTCGAATTTTTACGCGATGTTTTTCAGGAAGTTTATAGAATTACAAAGGAAGGCCGTTTTTTACTTCTTAATACATCACCTATAATCGTACCGCGTGTTAGTCGTGCTCATTCAAGCAAGCGCTATCCTATACCTTTTGATATACATCATTATCTTGTAGAGATAGGTTGGGAATTTATTGATGATATAGTATGGGAAAAACCTGAAGCAAGCGTAAAAAATAGAATCGGCGGTTTTCAACAACACAGAAAGCCATTAGGATATAAACCTAATGCTGTTACAGAATATGTTATGGTTTATCGAAAACAAACAGAAAAATTGCTAGATTGGAATATTCATCAATATAATGATGAAATTGTTAAAGAAAGTAAAGTGCCAGATGGATTTGAAACAACAAATGTCTGGAACATTGACCCGTGTTTTGATAATGTTCATTCCGCCGTGTTCCCGTATGAATTATGCAAACGTGTCATTCAATATTATTCATATAAAAATGATTTAGTCTTTGACCCGTTCGGTGGAAGTGGAACTGTTGGGAAGACTGCAAAATCATTGGGAAGATATTTTTTCCTTACTGAAAAAGACATAAAATATTTTTTATATATTAAAGATAAAATAGATATAGAGCTTGTGGCCAACTTCCCATCGCGGTTTTTATCATTGGATGAATTTAAGGCAGGTATAAAATGACTTTAACAAATGAAGTTACAAAAAATATAGTTCGTAAACTCATTAAAGGGCAGGATTACCGTATGGAAATTGTGTCATTGATAAATGCTGAATTCTTACAATTTACGATCGATTTTTTCAAGAAAATTGTTGACGTAAAGCTACAGCATAAAAATATAACCGCGGATTGGTATAAAGAATGTTTTTTAAATCCAAAATTGCCTTCAAATGAAATAGCGATCAATAGTGGACTTAATAAAAAAACAATTCATAATATGTATAACTCATCTACAAAATCAATTGTTATTGATGCATCAACAGAACATTACGAAATATTATACCAAAATATTCAAAAACTTGTGGAATCAGAACCTGAATTAGAATTGACTTTAACTATAAAACTAAAAGGCGTTGCTGTAGATTTAACAATCAGTGAAAGTTTGATTGTGATAAACACGCTTGCCGTAAAACGAGCGGAACTTCGGGGCGGAGCCTGGAGTACGGCTGGGAAACAAGCAGAAAAGATACTTATGCTGACACTTTGTAAACTTTACTCGGTTGACGATGAGTATTATGAAACAAAATTTATAAGAGATACGTCTAAAACTGTTGATAGAGAAATTGATTTTTATCTCAAAAATGGTTTTGAAAAATATCGCTGCGAAGTAAAACTAATGGGACAAGGAAATCCCGAAAGCGCGGATGCTATATTTGCTAGAAAATCGGATGTGTTTATTGCCGACAAACTTTCTGCACAAAACAAAAGTCAAGCAGATAATTTAAATGTTCATTGGGTTGAATTACATAGCAATGAAGGGTACAAACGGTTTAAAATTGCGCTTGATAAATTGAAAATACCAAATAAAGAATATAACATTAACCTTGATATAAAATTGAACGAAATTTTTAAAGATATTTTCGATGCAAGGTGAACTTGTACCAAAATCCCTATATCAACAAACTAACTCACCTTACGCACCGGAAAGAAAAAGAACATCGAATTACGCGAATGAACGCGAATCTTCTTTAGAGAACTGAAATATTCGCGTATATTAGCGTCCATTCGATGACAAATTCTTACC
>JAIROC010000558.1 GCA_031257735.1 Bacteroidales bacterium
AAACCTGCCCGGAAACGGCTCGCCGATTTCGATTGACGCTCTCGACCAGATTTCGGTCAGCCTCACGCCTTACGACGTCCGTCAAAGCGGCTTTATCGGAGCGACCGTCAATGCGGTAATGAAGTCGGGAACAAACGAATTTAAAGGCTCGGTATATACTTACAGAACCGAATCGGGTAATCGCTGATAAATTTCTTTTTTCATCGAATTTGGGTGTAATCGCAAATCTTCTTCTATCAAAGCACGTAAGCGGTGTGGCTCAATAGTTTTTAGCGAAGTTTTGACATCAGCTTTGGAGTTGACAATATCCTGACGTTTGAAAGTCTGTATGAGTATATTGTGAGGAAACAGGGGACGAAATAAGTCAGTTCAGAGGGCTTGTTTGTTACGCTTTTGCTGTTCCGGAGAAATTCTCGGACAGACATCATTTTTTTCAACAAATCATAGTTCGGAAACCACAAAATTCAACAAAAATTTTATCATTCCGATAAAAAAAATCACATTCTAATTCTTTGATAAACAAAAAAAACAAAAAAAATTTAGAGGCGGTACACAAAAAAAATTTTTTATTCAAATAATTCGTTTTACTTTTGCCGCGATAAATATAAATTTTAGAAACTTTAAAAAAAAATGTAATTATGAAGAAAAAATTGTTGTTAATTTTTGCACTTATTTTCAATTATATATGTGCATATACAAGTAGTAATACGTATGATTTTTTCGCCAACACAAAAAAAATATCCGGTGAAAAGGTGGATATTGGTTGTTTGATAGGGACGCCGTCAGAATTAGTACTTATTGATTCTTTATTATTGTTTTATGATAGATACGAACGACAGACAATAACTGTTTTTGATACGAAAAATAACCGGTTTATTCGTCGTTTTCTCTATGAAGGGAATGGTCCTGAAGAAATAATTCCTCCGTTAAAGTTGTTCGTATCATACAGGAATAAGCAAATAAATATATTTCAAATACAAACAGGGTCGTTATATGTTTATGATGCAAAGGATATTGCTGTAACAGAAAAAGAGCCTGCTATCTATCAGAAACTTTCTTTCGGGGACAGACCGGCAAATATCAAACAGACAAGGGATGGTTTTGTCGGGATTGGAATGTTTAACAACGGACGTTTTCATCTTTACGATCAAGAGGGCAAATTCGTTAATCCTGCCGGACAATATCCATTCAGAGGCGAAGAGATGAATCCGGACGTCCGATTTTTCGTATATCAGGGTGTTTTTTGTTCCAGTCCAAACGGCAACAGCTATGCTATCGGTAGCTCATACTGTGATAATTTGGAATTTTATCATATTGAGAATAACAATGCCTCGCTGGTAAAAAAATATGAAACATACGACGTGAATGCAAAATTTGAACAAAAATTAATAATAAATGAAGAATGTATAATGAATTATAAGGCAGCGTATGGCTGTGATAAATATTGTTATATGCTCTATTCAGGAAAGCCATATCTGGAAAACGGCAAACGCTCGTATAGCGGAAAAAAGATTATAGTATTTGATTGGAAAGGCGAGTATGTAAAATCGTTTGAAGCAGATAAGGAAATTTTTGCATTTTGCGTGGACGAAAACGAGGGTGTTATTTATGCATTTACATACGATGAAGAAGAGGGAAATATCATAACGCGGTTCAAAATATAAACAATATAATAAAATGAAAAACAGGAAAAATATTTTATTGCTATTTTTTATTGTTACACTTAACACATTATATGCGCAACAAACTGAATTTAAATATAAAGGTGTTATAAAAGATAGCATTACAATGGTTGCGTTAGACAGTGTCCGGATATACAAGATATATAATAATGATACTATTAAAATACTGAGTGACGCTACCGGACAGTTCGAAACTGTAATTTCGACAGGTACGAAGTTTCATTTCAGAAAAAGGGGATATGGCTGGCAAACAATAAAAGTGTCTGATAAAAATATGCAATATATATATCTGATACCCAACAAAGATTCATGGGTAAGAAATGAGGCTTACTATCGCACAAAAATGATATATAATGGTGAAATTGTTCCCAGAGAAGAGTGGGATGATCTTGCTAATATCAATCGTGATGAAATAGCTTCTCTTGAAGTATTTTCTTCAAAAGAGAAAATAACATTTATATATAAGAGTAAATTTTAAAATCCGGCGCAATTATGAACCTGAATAAATATTTAGTTTTTAGCGCTATAATAATTTGTATTATTTCATGTCAAACAAAAACAAATTATATCAAACGGGTTGTTCAAGAATGGCAAGGAAAAGAAATTATTATTCCTGAAAATGTGAAATACAAGATATTGGGACAGGATACAGTCTGTGATGATATGTGGAATAAATCATTTAAAGTATTAACTTATATAGATTCTGTTGAATGTATTAGTTGTCGACTGAATTTATCCCAATGGAAACAATTTATTGATACTTGTATTGCTTATCAACCATCTATCAGTTTTATATTTATTGTTTGTTCTTCCGACTATGAATTTTTTGAACGCGCACTTATTAGTTCCGAATTTAATTATCCTATAATATATGATAAAAAAAACGATTTTGATAAGCTCAATCATTTTCCGCCAATTCCGTATCGTACCTTTTTATTGGATGCAGACAATAGAGTTAAATTTATAGGGTCACCCATAAATAATCCGAAAATATGGACATTGTACAAAAAAATTTTCACTTTAATTAATTAACAATTAGGGATAAACAGCCTTTCAATAAACGCAAATCTTCGGTGAGACAATATCGCGTCTGCGCCTGGTTTTGATGACTTCGCTGACGACTATCCTGGGTATGCTGCCCATGGCGCTCAGCACCGGCGAGGGTTCGGAAATATGGTCGCCAATGGGAATATCGGTGATTGGCGGTCTGACGTTCTCGATGACTATCACTCTGATTATTATTCCTGTGATGTATGCCGTAGTGTCGAAAAGCGGCGAACGCGATAAAATCCAAAAGGTACGCAAACGCTTCCATTTTATGGACGAGGATAATGGTAAAACAAATTAAAAGTATTAAAATTATTACAATGAAAGCAATATTTATAGTATTCAATCAGGCAAATACGGAACGTGTCGAATATATGCTCGACCGTATCGGCATACGCGGATTTACATGGTGGGAAAATGTCCAGGGCAGAGGCAGCGTCGCCGGCGAACCCCGCAGAGGGACGCATACCTGGCCCGAAATGAACTCCGCCGTTATCACTGTCGTCCCCGACGAAAAAGTCAACGAAATACTCTCAAGAGTGAGAAAAATCGACGCCGTAAACGACGAAGTCGGCATTAGAGCTTTCGTCTGGAACGTGGAGGAAAC
>JAIROC010000433.1 GCA_031257735.1 Bacteroidales bacterium
TACTCAGGCAGCATATTTCAAAACACAAAATCAATAAAAAATCCTCTTTGTGAAAACCTTGTCTTCTTTGTGTTTTCGTGGTATTTTTTTAACGCAAAGGGTATCTGAACAGTTACAAAATATTTTATTCAACAATGTTATTTATTCTCACCTCTCCACTCATTAACTTAGGCAACAGCGTATCGCGCAAACTTTAATCAGAGAAAAAAATACAGCGTGTACTTTCAGACTTGGGGCAAGATTATATGGGATAAGAACATATCAAACTTTAGGCAGTGGAGAAGAAAACAGGGAAGGTTCTGAATTTGAAAAAGTAATATTGGACGAATTTTTAAGGCGAAATGACAAGTACAATGAATTTATTAGAGGAATTTGTCAAAACAGATTGAAAATAAATGGAATTATTCTTGATGAGGGAAAACAAATAGATTATTATATCGAATCATTTGATTGTGATGACTTTTTGGAAAAGGTTAAGTCAAAAAAAGTGTCATACGCAAAATCATATTTCAACAAACTGACCGATAAATTAAAGAAAAAAGTATCTAAAAATGAAATTGATACAATAATATCAAATCTTGCTTCGAATGATATTCTTATCGATAGAACAAATGTTTTTTTATTTTACAGAAAATGGAAAGATGGAAAAGATTTGTCTCAAGCCTCATTGGATATTAAACAAAGCGCTTTGGATTATTTGTCAAATCCACAAAATGAACACAGTTCGCACAAAAAAGTCTTAGATAAGTTCAAACGAGATAGAAGAAGCAAACAGTATTTTTGATATAAAATCAAATAGATTTGAGGAATTACTCCGTAAAAGAACATTGTCTTGTAATGTGTCATTTTCAGACACAAATAATAATATGCCTAAATTGTTTTCAGACGATGAGTAAAATTGATTTTACATATTTTTACAAGAAAAAATATTTGACTCTTTCTGAAATGGAAGGTTGTAACTACGACATTGCAATATCAACTTATGGTGATACCGACAGGATGTATGAAGTTTTTAAAAATATTCAGGCTAATTAAAAATATTTATTCACTCTACCTGAATATCAAAACAGATTATTTCCTCAGTTAGACAATAATAGCGCTTGTATTAATATCCCATATAATGACGCCTACAAAGAAATTTCACATTTTATTGATTCACTTTCTATCACAAAAACCACAAATATATGTATAGATATGACAGGATTTCCTGTTCCATATTTACTTTATACGATTAGATATTTACAAAAAAAGAAGAATGTCTCTTCTTTAGATATTTATTATTCTGAACCGCAGAAATACAGAGATGAAGAAAATACGATATTCTCTGATTTGTATATAGATGTCGCCCAAATTTTGGGTTATGGAGGAACTCCTAATCCAATAATGGATAATGACTTATTGATTATTGCATCCGGATATGACGACAGTAGAATAACTGATGTCGCGAGTAAAAAGAAGCATGTGAAAAACAAAGTTCAGTTATTTGGTTTTGTCCAACCGTTCAATCCAATCTTTCATATACATGGACGTATGTTGTTGCGCCATGGTTTCGGCAAACGCAAGGTACTGTTCCACAAGTAATCCAAGCAATTTCATTTCGTCTTCGGTCAGGTAGTTTTTGGCAATGCTTACGTCCGATTTTTTAACGGGAACGGTATTTTTCCTGTCGTATGACGACATTCCCAATAACGGCAAACTTGCATCCACTCGCCTGTAAACCAATTCTGCCGCCGTTTGTCTGCTGATTGCCCACAACAGTTTGTTTTGTACCATCTTGAAAAACAAAACGGTTTTTTCGTTTTTCGGGTCGTAGTCTATGCTTGTTGTGTATATATCTTTGATTTTCTGATAAAAAAATCGTTCCGAAAGACGAATTTCCCGAATCCGCTCCTGCAATTCATTGAAATAATTCATGGAACTCCCTGTTTTGAAACGTTCGTCATTCAGTGTAAAACCTTTAATGATATATTCTTTCAGACGTTTCGTCGCCCAGATGCGAAACTGTGTGCCTTGCGGCGATTTCACACGGTAACCAACGGAGATGATGACATCAAGGTTGTAGTACTGTGTCGTAACTTCCTGAGTTTTCCCTTCAATCGCGCCATGTTGAGTGGTATGTCGGAATTTCCGACATACCACTTCTTCCTGCAATTCACCTTCGGCAAAAACATTGCGAATATGTTCGGTAATGGTTGTTCTTCCTTTCCCAAACAACTCTCCCATCTGCGATTGTGTCAGCCAAACGGTTTCATCTTCAAGACGAACGTCTATTTTTACCGTGCCGTCGGGAGATTGATAGATTAATATTTCGCTGCTGTTCATATATCTAAAATATTTGAGCCGTATAAAATATTGTTCATTCCTATATGATACTTTAATTTACGGCACAAAAGTAGTAATAATTCCGTAAATATTATTTCATTTTTTGGTAACTGAATGACGAATTAGACGATACATCTATTGGAACATCTGCTCGATTTTGCTGGCGACGAACGAATCCTGAATCTATACAGAAAACTTTGTTGCTACTATCTGCCTGTTAATCCTCAAGCAGTTGCCGATTATGTTCAATTATACCGAGAGCATTACGATGAAAATGATGAGATGTTCAAAAATTGGAAAACGATTGAGAGAATATAACAAAAAATATAGTATCTT
>JAIROC010000075.1 GCA_031257735.1 Bacteroidales bacterium
GCTCCCACGAGTATTTTCTATGATTTTTTATTCCGATATATTTACATTTCAATTTTTATTCGTACTTTTGTCGCAAAATAACAAGATAAAAATGGAAAGTTTTGGACAGTATATTAGAAGTTTAAGGACAGGCAAGGGTTATACTCTTACCGAATTAGGCGCTAAACTTAAAATAGATAGCGCAGGGCTAAGTAAAATTGAGACTGGAAACAAGAAAATGAAACCGGAAACTTTACCATTGCTTGCCGAAGTCTTTAATCTCGAACTTGACAAATTGAAAGAGCAATTTTATGGTGAGGAGATTGCAATGAAATTGTACAAATACAATCAATATTGCTATGAGTGAAGAATTATTACAGCGTGATTTAATTAATAATCCTGAAAAAATCGGGAAATGGGATTTTTACAATATCGGTTCAACAACAGTAAAAGCGTTGAAAGAAAACGGCATTATCCGCAGTATAGATTACGGGAAAATTGAAAACAAAAAGCCCGATGCTTTGCTTGTACAGAAAAAGAATGTTATTGCAGTGGTTGAATACAAAAAACCGTCTGAATTTAACACCAAAGAAAAACAGGAAAAAGCAATAAAGCAAGAATTAGAAGTTGCACAAAAACTTGATGCTAATATCTTTATCGTTTCTGATAAACAGACAACAATTTGGATAAATCCACTAACAAAAAATAAAATTAAAGACGAAAGCGGCAAAGAATTAACAGCCAGTTTTGATGTAAAAAATGAGAAATTACCCGTTTTGCTCGAAAAAATCATTGCCTCAATCAATGAGAAAAACGACCAAGTAAAACCCAAAGAATTAGTTAATCCTACTGATTTGGCAAAACGCATTTGGCAAATAGTTTGGAGTATTAGCGGAGCAACACCAGAATCGTGTCTTTATTCTTTCGTAGAATTATTTATTTTCAAATATTTAAGTGATTTGAAAGTGCTTGAATATCCTGAAGATTTTGATTCTGTAATAAAATTGTATGAAAGTAAAAGTCCCGAATATGTAATTGATTATTATGCACGAAATGTTCGTAGAAAAATAAAAGAAGAATTATTCCCAAAAGGCGATGATGGAACAACTATTATTAACGGAACTGTTTTTGTAAATAATGAAAATGAGGCGATTGAAGGTAGAAGTACGGCATTTCAAAAAATCTTAAAAGAATTTCAGAGTTACGGAAAATTAGACAATATACACCCCGATTTTAAAAGCCAACTTTTTGAAAGTTTTTTGAAAGAAAGTTTGAGTCAAAAAAAATGGGGACAATATTTTACACCTTTAAAAGTTGTACAAGCCACTGTTGAAATGGCAAAAGGTGATATAAAAACAGATTACAAAATTTGCGACCCTGCGGGAGGAGTTGGAAAATTCTTGTTAGAAGCCATTAAGCCAAGATTAAATGATTTCTACAAAGTAGAAAAAAATAAGGTGAAAAACAGTATTGAGATTTTTGGCTTTGATATTGGCTTTGACAAAGATGAGCAGAAAACAATCATTTTAGCAAAGGCAAATATGCTTATTTATTTTTCGGAATTAATTAGAGATAATAAAGCAATAACTGCTCAATTTGCCGACTTATTTAATAGAAGTTTTGAACTCAAAAAAAATTCAATTCTCGGAACGTTAGCCACAAAAGAAGAGGCAAAATACGATTTAATTTTGTCAAATCCGCCTTATGTAACTAATGGTATCAGTAATATAAAGGAAGAAATTAAAAGAAAGGGGCTTTCTGATTATTACAATGTAAATTCTATTGGGCTTGAAGGTCTGTTTATGGAATGGATAATCAAAGCACTGAAACCAAACGGTAAGGCATTTATTGTTGTACCCGACGGTATTTTTTACAGAAATAGCGATAAAAATTTGAGACAGTTTATTATTGATGAATGTTTTATTGATGCTTTAATTTCTTTGCCACTAAACACATTTTTTTCCACAAACAAAAAAACTTATATTCTTTGCTTAACCAAAAAAATAGAAAAAAAAGAAACGCAACAAACGCCTATATTCACCTATTTAGTCAGTGAAATTGGCGAAAGTCGCGATGTGTATCGTTTCAATATAGAACAAGACGATTTAAGCGAAGCAGTAAATTTATTCTCTTTCTTTAAAGGCAACAAGTTGAATTTTGATAAAATAAATTCGGATAAAAGATGTAAAGTATTTCCATTTTCAAAATTCGTTGAAACCATTGAACAAAGCTGGACTGTTGATAAATGGTGGACAGAAGAAGAAAAAATAGAAATAGGTATTAGTGAGAAAAAAGAAAAAATTGGACTCTTAGAATTTTCTTCAATTATTGAAGGTGTTGCACTTTCAATTAAAGGGTTTCAAGAAGAGCTTATAGAATTGTCAGAAAAAAAAAAGGATAATGTAAAAAGGAAACTATTCAAGTTAAAAGATTTGTTTGATATTGATAGAGGCAAATCAAAATATACCAAAAAATATGGCGATATAAATAAGGGTAATTTTCCTGTTTATTCAGCTTCAAATAATGCCCCACTTACATTTATAAACACATTTGATTATGATGGTAAATATTTGACTTGGGCAACCAATGGTTTTGCTGGTTATGTGATGTTGATTGATAGTAAATTTTCAATAAATGCAGATAGAGGGCTATTAAAACCAAAATTTGAAAACATCAATATCCAATATATTAAATCTGTTATTGAACCAAAATTAAGAGACCTTGCCAAAGGTCGTAAAGGTGAAAAAAGTGAAGATGAATTTACGAAAGTTTACCCTTCTATGATTGAAAATATTGAAATAGAAATGTTTATTGATGAAAATGGAAGTTTTGACATTGAAAAGCAAAATGAAATTGCCGAAAAATACGAGTATATTAACGATCTGAATAAACGAATTACAGATTACAAAAAGCAAATAGAAAAATTGAATGTTGAAATAGAACAAAATGAAATAAATAAATCAAATTTCAAAATTGACGATTTATTTGATATTAAAAATGGAAATTCAAAACTTACGCAAAATTATGTAAATGCAAATAAAGGAGAATATGTTATTTATTCTGCAAATACAAAACAAAATGGTGTTTTCGGGCATATTAATTCATACGATTTTAATGTTGAGTGCATTCAATTAACAACAAATGGTGTTTATGCAGGAACTTTCTTTTACAGGGAAAAACACAAATTCAGTATTAATGGCGATGCAAGATTACTTTTAAAAAGAAGTGAAAATTTAGACTATTATTATCTCTTGAATGAATTAAAAAATGTTTTTGCTACTTATAAATTTAATTGGGAAAACAAGCCAACTATCGAAAAAATCAAACCTATAGAAATTTCTATTCCTATCAATTCTAAAGGCGAATTTGATTTGTCCACTCAGAAAGAAATTGCCGAAAAGTACCACAAAATCGAACAAATCAAAAAAAACATTTCCGAAGAATTGGATAAAATCTTAAAAATAGAAATTGAGTTTGAATAAGATTATTATCCTCCTTGCCCGCGCGATGCTGAAAGACGCTCCGATAGTCGTTCTCGACGAAGCCACCGCCTTTGCCGACCCAGAAAGCGAACAGATGATTTACGCCGCTTTCGCCGCCCTGTCGAAGGGAAAGACGACGCTGATGATTGCCCACCGCCTCACAAGCGTAATCCATGCCGACTGTAT